>JAPPPH010000444.1:0-6805 GCA_028817635.1 Verrucomicrobiales bacterium
CCTCAAGAGCGTCACGGGCGGCATCACCGCCTGGTCGGAGGAAAGCGATCCGAACGTTCCCAAGTACTAATACGTTTTCCCGCTTGGCCAAGCTCTGCGGATTGTCCCACGAACCCGCCGCGCTTGGCCTTTTTTTGCCCACTTGACCAAGCGCTTGGCCAAGGGACAAAAAAAGGCGGGCCAAGCGGCCCGCCTGCAATTGGTTTTGTGAAACGACTTATTCCTCGGAGTCGTCGCCCGCGTCAGGGCTACCACCTTCCTCGTCGTCGCTGAACTCGGCCTTGCGTTCCTCCATCGCCGCCTTGCGGGAGAGTTTCACGCGGCCCTTGTCGTCCACGCCGATGCACTTGACCCAGATCTCATCACCGTCCTTGACGATGTCCTCGGTTTTCTTGACGCGGAAGTTGGCCAACTCGCTGATGTGCACGAGGCCATCCTTGCCGGGCAACACCTCGACGAAGCAGCCGAATTCCTTGATGGAAACGACCTTGCCGCGATAGAGCTTGCCGACTTCGACCTCGGCGGTGATACCCTCGATGCATTCCTTGGCCACCTCGAGTCCCTCGGCGGACATGGAGTAGATCAGCACGCGGCCGTCGTCCTCGATGTTAATTTCACAACCGGACTCCTCAACAATGCGCTTGATGTTCTTGCCACCCGGGCCGATCAACTCGCCAATCTTCGACGGATCGATTGGAATGGTGACGATGCGCGGCGCGTACGGGCTCATTTCCTCGCGCTCCTTGGCAAGGCAGTCGCCCATGTTGGAGAGGATCGCGGTGCGAGCCGTCTTGGCCATGCCGATTGCCTCCTCCATGATGGAGTACGGAATACCTTTCAGTTTGAGGTCGAGTTGGAAACCGGTGATGCCCTTGTCGGTGCCGGCGATTTTGCAGTCCATGTCGCAGAAGGCATCTTCCCAGCCAATGATGTCGGCCAGCAGCTTGTACGCCTCAATATCGCCGGCGTCGTTGCTGCGTGTGCAAAGACCGATGCTGATGCCGGCCACGGGGCGCTTCAGCGGAACACCCGCGTCCAACAACGCCAGAGTACCACTGCAGATGGCAGCCATCGAAGTGGAACCGTTGGACTCCATGATTTCCGATGTGACACGAACCGCGTACGGGAAATCCTCGAGGCTCGGGATGACCGGTGCGATGGATCGCTCGGCCAAGGCGCCGTGACCGATCTCGCGTCGGCCCGGGCCCATGATGCGGCCGGTCTCACCGACGGAGAAGTTCGGGAAGTTGTAGTGCAGCATGAACCGCTTTTCGTTCGGGCCACCAGTGTAGGCGTCAAACGTCTGCGTGTCATCGGTGGTGCCGAGCGTGACGAGCGACAGGCCCTGCGTCTCACCCCGGGAAAACAGACCGGAGCCGTGTGTGCGGGGAATCATGCCGGCCTCGCTGGAGAGCGGACGCAGATCCTCGAACCCACGACCGTCGAGGCGCTTGCCTTCGTCGAGGACGAGCTTGCGAACGGCGGCCTTTTGAATGCTGTAAAATGCTTCGCCGACAATGAAACCGGTGATGTCTTCCTCGCCGAATTTTGCGACAAGTTTCTCCTCCATCTCGTCCTTGAGGGCGTTACACGCGGCCTCGCGCTCGAGCTTGGCTTGAATGAGCAGCGCATCGGTAATTCGATCGCCGATGATCGATTCGGCTTCGGCCTGAACCTCGGCCTCAACCACGCGCGGGGTGAATTCGCGCTTCGGCTTGCCGACCGCTTCGCGCAGTTCCTTCTGAGCAGCGATGACCGGAGCGATCGATTCCTGACCGAATTGGAGTGCGGCGAGGAAGTCGGCTTCAGGGAGTTCATCGGCCGAACCCTCGAACATGATCATGTTCTTTTCGTTACCGACGTAGACGAGGTCGAGGTCGCTCCCCTCCATTTGAGCATGGGTTGGGTTGGCGACAAATTCGCCCTCAACGCGACCGACACGCACCGCGCCAATCGGCCCGGCGAACGGCAGGTCACTGATCATCAACGCCGCCGAGGCGCCGTTGATCGAAAGGACGTCCGAGTCGTTATCCCCATCTGCACTGAGCAGTAGGGTCTGGATTTGCACCTCATTAAAATACCCCTTGGGGAACAGCGGCCGGATCGGACGATCCGTGACGCGGCAGGTGAGGATTTCCTTCTCCGAGGGACGGCCCTCGCGCTTGAAGAAGCCGCCGGGGAAACGCCCGGCTGCGGCCGCTTTTTCGCGGTAGTCGACCGTGAGCGGGAAAAAGTCCAGGCCCGGACGGGGCTTGGTGTCGCCGCAGGCAGCGACGAGAACGATGGTTTCCCCGAGTTGAACGGTGACAGCACCGTCCGCTTGTTTCGCAATTTTGCCGGATTCAATATGAATCTCAGCACCGCCAACGTTGGCGGTTACTTTATGTGACATGTTTATCTTTCAGCGATTGTCACGCCCGCTGGCACGGAGAACTTCACTCAAAATCCCACCCGCTTGGGAGACTGAATGAAATGCTCAGAACCAACGAACGCGAGGTTCTTCGCGGCAGTTTATAGGGGCAACTGCGGATCGGGCCGCGATCTCCAACCCACCGGCAAGGGATCCTCCCCAGCCGGCGTGGTGTTGCCCAAAATTCCAAAAAAAGAAAGAGCGCTTAGGCGCTCTTCTGATTGCAGCGTATCAGTGACGCAGCTTCAAGCGCTGGGTCAGTGAACGGTAACGATCCGCATCATGACGGTGCACGTAGTCGAGCAACCGACGTCGGCGGCCTACCATCATCAGCAGGCCACGGCGTGATGCGTGATCTTTTTTGTTCTGTTTTAAGTGTTCGGTAAGGTGATTGATGCGCTTGGTCAGCAGCGCAATTTGCACGTCCGCCGAACCGGTGTCGGCATCGTGAACGCGAAACTCTTCAATCGTTGTCGCCTTGGCTTCCATTCCTGTTTTATCTGCTATTCCTCTTTCCTCTTCTCGAAAAGGCGGGGCAAATTACCAGCAACCATCCCGTTGTAAAGCACTTTAACACGGTTTTTTGCCTAAATAACACCCGCCCTGCCCGCTTGGCCAAGCGCTCGACACCAAAACCGGAGGTTGACCCCGGCCAAGCCCCCTCTACACTTCGCCCATGCTGTTCAAGCGGTTGATGCTGTGTGGGTTGCTGTCTCTACTGGCCATGACGGCCCGCGGGGAGAGCTTGGTCCCTTATTTTTCCGATTGGAAGTACTTTGAGGGGCGCTCCGAAGCGTCCATCCCCACCACCGCCTGGCGGGAGCTTGATTTTGACGATTCCAATTGGAAAACTGCCCCCTCCGGCTTCAGCATCGGTTTTGGTGGATACGATGCCCCGACCCAGCTATGGGGCATGCCCGGCGGCTTTCCCTCTATTTTCCTTCGCAAACAATTCACCGTCGATGACATTGAGCAAATTAAGTCACTCGTCCTGCGCGTGGATTACGATGACGGCTTCGTCGCCTACCTGAACGGAACCGAGATCGCCCGGCGAGGCATCGCCGGCGAGGCAGATGAGCCGGTACCATTCAACGCCCCGGCGGCGAGACATCCCCGAGGCAACCCCGAATTGATCGACCTCGCGCCGTACAAACTCCTTCTCGAGCCGGGAGAAAACATCCTCGCCATCCAGGCGCACAACTCACACATCAACGACAGTTGGTTCGCTTTTTACGTCGAACTGCTGGGCAACATCGTTCGCGGCCCATTCCTTCAGGGCACTTCCGCCACCGGAACTAAGATTGCGTGGCGCACCCTCCAACCGACCACCTCTGTGATTGAGTACGGTCTGACACCCGAGTTGGGCATGAAGCTGGAGGCCGACACGCCCCGAACCGACCACGCCCTGCAGTTGACCGGGCTCAAGCCCAACACGACCTATCATTATCGGGTTGGCGGCGCGGCGGCCGACGGCGATCGATTCTCGAAAACAGCATCCTTCAAGACCATGAAAGCCAGCGGCCCGGTCAAGCTAATGCTGTTGGGCGACACCGGACGCGGGAACCTCATCCAAAACCAGATCGCCACGCTGCTCCGCAGGGAATCTCCAGATGCAGTGATGATCGCCGGGGACGTGGTTTACCCGGAGTTCCTCCCCAACTACGAGGACTTCCGTCACTTCAGCGTCTACAAGGAACAAATGAAATCCGTCCCGTTTTACACCGCCGTGGGTAACCACGACCTGTATCAGGGCGACTCCCACTATATCAACGCCTTTCACCTGCCCACCAACAACCTGCCAACGCTTGGCCTGAAGCATCCTGAAATCCCCTATCGGTTTTCCGGCACGGAACACTTTTATTCATTCGACGTTGGCGACGTCCATGTCTCCGTCCTCTACAACCCGTGGTACGCGCACCACAATTTCTCGAAGGACACCAACCAACTGCACTGGCTGACCAACGACCTCGCAAAGACCTCCAAGCCGTGGAAGATGCTGCTGATGCACTTCCCCGTCGCCTCATCGAGCGGGCACGGTTGGAGCAGTTACGACGGCAACGCCCAGCCGGACACGTACGATTTTGGCAACACGATTTACCCCATCGTCGCCAAGTACAACGTCGACCTAATGATGGCGGGGCACTCACATGCGTTCGAAAAATTCAGCCCGGTGGCCAACTGCATCTCAGTGGTCAGCGGCGCGGGCGGCGCGTCCCCATATTCATTTTACCGACTTTTTCCCGGCACCCAACAATACTGGCCGAAGAACAACGCCGCACGCATCTCGGTCGAAGGCGAGCAACTCAAGGTCGAGGCGCTCGATACCGAGGGCGAGGTATTCGACTGGTTCGTGATCAATCGCAAGATGCCGGACCGCGACACCTGGCTTTCCGCCTGGCACACACCGGTCATCGAGGCTACCCCGGCGGATGACGGGCAAGGCAACATCGTCGGGCAGACGTTCGACTTGGTCGGCGAGCCGATCCCGACCATCAACGGTGCCAGCGCCAACCTTGGCCAAATGCGGGTCAACAACGACGCCTCCCACCTCTACATCGGAATCGAGCAGGCGATGATCCGGCCTTACCAGAATATATTTCTCTTCATCGAGACACCGCGCCAACAAGGCGTCACCACAATGAACGGTCTTGGCAACGGACTCGTGCAGTTCGACAGCGCAAGTGAGGGCGTCGACGGACTCGACTTCCTGCAGAACCTCTCCTTCACCAATTTCAAACCAAGCGTGGCCGCAATCCTCGGCGACGAACGGGCCGATGCCCAGTCGCGCCACTCCGCCCGGCCGGGTTTCAACCTGCGCGTCACCACCGGCACCCCGCCCGATACTACCATCCAAAACGTCCCCTTCCCGCTTGGCCAAGGGGTGTTCCGTCTCGACCAGAAATTCAGCGACGTCGAGGGAATCCGCTTGCAGCAATTCAACCGCTCACCGCAACTCTTCAATCAACCGCAGGAGACCGACGCCGGTTTCATGGAGGTCGCCATTCCATTTTCATCGCTTGGCGACATCGAGCCCGGCGAAGAAATCGTACTCGGGGCAGTCGTTGGTACCGGGAGCATCAACACCCAGCAGCAATACCAATATCGCCAGCTCGATACCGCCCATTTGGGTAAGGAACTCAAGATCGAGCAAAACATTTTCTACAAACTGGAAGGCGTGAAGGTGAAGTTGGCGGCGGATCCCGACCCCGACAAGGATGGATTACCCACCGCACGCGAGATCGAGTTGGGCACCGACCCAACCAAGTCGGACTCCGACGGGGACGGTCTGCCAGACGGTTGGGAAGTCGCCCACGGCCTCAACCCCGCGCAACATGATGGCGACGCCGCGTTGCCCCACGACCCGGACGGCGATGGCATGACCAATGGCGAGGAATTGGCCGCAGGTACCGATCCACTGGATGCCCGATCGAAACTCACCCTGAACGTCCAGACCGCGCCCAACGGCATACGGCTCCACTGGCTGGCCCAACCAAACGTCCGGTACCAGTTGGCCACCTCCGCGCAGGCGGACGGCCCCTACATCGCGCTTGGCCAAGTGCTCGCCCACGAGGGGCCGGAACCGACGGAGCAGGAACTCGTGCTCGATTGGCCGGCCCAGCAGGGCGACAAACCGGAAGCTTTTTTCCGCATCCAAGTTTTACCCAAGGAATGATCCATCGACTCATCCGACCGCTTGGCCAAGCGCTTGGCCTGTCCATCCTGTTGCTCGCCTCCGGCTGCGAGGAGGAACCGCCCGTGACCAAACCCACTGCACCCAACACCAACGCCCCGGCAGCCAAGCCAAGCGGTGGAGCAGCGCAGGCCAAGCTCCCCACCATCAAGCTCTTCCTTGGTGCAACAGAATTGATCGCCGAGGTGGCCGACGAAAACCACGAGCGCCAGGCCGGCATGATGCACCGAACCGAGATGGGCGAAAACGAGGCGATGCTCTTCGTGTTCCCCTACCCGCACCAGACCGGTTTCTGGATGAAGAACACCACCCTTCCGCTGTCGATTGCCTACATCGACCGCGAAAGCCGCATCGCCGAGATTCACAATCTTCAGCCCGGCAACACCAACACCGTCGAGTCACGATCCAGCCGTATCATGTACGCCCTCGAGGTCAACCAAGGGTGGTTCGCTAAAAACGGCATCAAGCCCGGCAATATCATCAGCACCGAGAGCGGCCCACTCTCCAAAGCCGTCCGAAGCCGGTAGCGAATTGACTCCGCCCTGCTTTTTTTGCAAAACTCGCCGCGACTGATGAGCGACGACATCGGCAAAATTTTGGAAAACTGGGACTACCGCCTTGGCCGGGTGGACGCTCGACGCGTGACCGGCGACGACGGATCAGAGAAGTTGCAAATGCGCATTGACCTCGGTCTGCTGCAGATG
>JAPPPH010000444.1:6815-11026 GCA_028817635.1 Verrucomicrobiales bacterium
CGCCCAGTTCCGCCCGGACGGCAAACGCCCGGTCGGCCACCCCACCCTGCTCGACCACTTCCTGCTGCGCCTCGAAAAACATCGCAACAAACACGGGGGAGAGGATGACGAATTCAGCATCAACCCGGACGAGTGCGCCAAACTCCAGCAGGAAGCCATCCAGTTTCATCACCGCAGCATTTGTAACTTTGAGTTGAACGACTTGGAAGCGGTGGAGCGCGACACCGATCACATCCTCGAGTTACTCGACTTTGTGCAGGACTACGCTGCACAGGAGGAAATCGGCAGCAGCTTCCAGCAGTTCCGGCCCCAGACGATTATGATGCAGACCCGGGCCGTGGGCACCCAGTTCATATCCGACGAAAACTACGGCGAAGCCATCGAGGAAATCCGTGCCGCCATCGATGAACTCAACGACTTCTACTCGGAGATGGGCCGCGAAGAGATGGTCGACAACAGCATGGAAGTCCATTCCCTGCGCGAATGGCTCAAGGACGTCGAGACCGAGGCCGAGGAAAAACGCCCCAGAACCGAGCGGGAAAAACTCGAGCACCAGCTAAGCAAGGCCATAAAAGAGGAAAAATACGAACAGGCCGCCGAGTTGCGGGACCAGATCGGCAACCTCCCCTCAGACTCTAAGTAAGGCCTTCGCCTCCAAAAAAACTTGTCCGTCAACGTGGCTTCGCGGAAGCTGCCGCTCCTTCATATCACAAAACATGAGCGCAGACGCTAAAGTACAGGAACTCGGCCTAGAGTTGCCGCCCGCCCCGGCCCCAATGGGCGTTTACAAGCCGATCGTCATCACCGGCAATCTCGCCTATCTTTCAGGCCACGGCCCGGTGAAAACCGACGGCTCACTCATGGTCGGCCGTGTCGGGGACGACCTCGACCTTGACGCTGGTTACCAATCCGCACGGCAGGTCGGCCTGACGATGCTCGCCACCCTTCGCGAAAACCTCGGCAGTCTCGACCGCGTCAAGCGTGTCATCAAGGTGCTCGGCATGGTCAATTGCACCGCCGATTTCCCCGACCACCCCAAGGTCATCAACGGCTGCAGCGAACTCTTCGCCCAAGTCTGGGGCGACGAAAACGGCATAGGTGCCCGTAGCGCGGTTGGCATGGGCTCGCTCCCCGGCAACATCCCGTCGGAAATTGAGGCCATCTTAGAGATCGAGTAACCGGCCATGTCGGACGACTGGCACACGCTGGCCAACCCGGACGAGATCCCCTCGCCCGCACTCCTGATTTACCCCGATCGCGTCGAGGAAAACATCCGGCGCATGATCGCCATGGCCGGCTCCGCCGATCGACTGCGACCACACGTCAAGACCCACAAGCTTGGGGAGATCGTCCAACTTCAGATCAAGGCCGGTATCACCCGTTTCAAATGCGCCACTATCGCCGAGGCGGAAATGCTCGCACAGGCCGGCGCTCGCGATGTTCTGCTCGCCAACCAACTCGTCGGCCCCAACGCAAGTCGCTTGGCCAAGCTGGCCGGGTGGTTTCGCGAAGTCCGTTTCTCCACCATCGCGGATGACGCCGAGGCGGTTGGTCATCTCGCCAGCGCAGGACAGGAGGCCGGCATCACGTTGCCGGTACTGCTCGATCTCGATGGCGGCATGGGGCGCACCGGCATCCCGCTTGGCCAGGCGGCTGTCACGCTCTATAAGCTCATTGACCAATTACCCGGTGTCGAACCGGCCGGATTACACCTGTACGACGGACACCTTCACGACAGTGACCCGGCTGAGCGCTTGGCCAAGTGGGAAACGATGATGGAAGAACTAACGTCGTTCCGAACGGACATCGAGTCCGCCGGGCTTCCGGTGCCGGTGGTTGTTGGCGGAGGCACGCCCACTTTTCCGTTTCACGCCCGGCACACCGCGCACGAGTGCAGCCCCGGCACCACGTTGCTTTGGGATTTTGGTTACGCAGAAAAGTTCGCCGACCTCGAATTCCAACAGGCGGCCGTGCTGCTCTCCCGCGTGGTCAGCAAACCGGGTAGCGACCGCATCACGCTGGACCTCGGCCACAAGGGCGTCGCCGCCGAAAACCCGCACCCACGGGTGAAATTCATCGGGCTGGACAATGCCGAGGCGGTCGTACACAGCGAGGAACATCTCACCCTGCAAACCGATCGAGCCGGTGACTTTCGAGTGGGTGATTTGCTGTACGGAATCCCCCGGCACATCTGCCCGACTGTGGCGTTGTACGACCGAGCTTATATCATCCGCATGGGTAAACTGACCGCCCAATGGCAAGTCACCGCCCGCGCCCGCAAACTGACCTACTGATGGTATGACAAAACCAAGCACAACCGGAACACACAACCGTTGCGCCAGCGTCATGGAGTGCGGTGCTCCGCACCGCTTTGGTACTTTTTTCGCCGCTCCAAAAGCGGCAGGGACTGCCGCGCTTCAGGACGCTGCCGCGCTTCAGAACAACCCAAACCAAGTGCCGATCCCTTCACCTTACCATCCGTTCGCGGTAAACCGAGGACGGCTGGGACAGCCGTCCTTACCTGCGCTTGGCCAAGCTGTAAGCCCCAATACTTCACACTAAAATTAAACCCCTCGCCATGAACGTTCCAAACCAAGCTGAGGAAAACAGTTTAAGGCAAAGCCGACGGGAGCTTTGGTTTATCCTACTCACTTGGCTTGGCTGCTGCGTCTGGGTTATCGCTTACTGTGCCGTCAATGGCTACCACCTCAATCCGGAGGAGGTGTCGACCGTGTTCGGTTTTCCCAGTTGGGTTTTCTGGGGAGTCGCACTGCCGTGGATGTTTGCCAACGTGGTGACGTTTTGGTTTTGCCTCCGCTTCTTGAAAAACGAGGACGATGAGGAGACGCCCGAATGAACGAAGCCGGATCCACGAACACCGCACTGATCAGCTTTGGAGTTTACCTGCTGGGCGTATTTTTCCTCGCCTGGCTCTCGAGTCGTGTACGCGAAAAGAAGGAATTCGTCGGCGAATATTTTCTCGGTAGCCGCAACCTTGGCCTTTGGGCGTTTGCATTGACCTTTGCCGCCACCAGTGCGTCGGGGGGCAGTTTCATGGGCTTCCCCTCACTCATCTACACGCACGGCTGGGTGCTGGCGCTCTGGATTGCCAGTTACATGGTCGTGCCGATCGTCGGCATGGGCCTGCTAGGCAAACGCATGAATCGGCTGGCCCGCCAATCCGGCGCCGTGACCATTCCGGACATGATCAAGGCCCGGTTCAAATCAGACGCCGTCGGCATGATCGCCACGCTGCTGATTTTATTTTTCATGTTCTTTTACCTGCTGGCCCAATTCAAGGCCGGCAGCAAAATCATGACCACACTGCTGCAGGACGTGCCCATCTATCTCAGCACCGTTGAGGCTGTGGGCAACGTGATCGACGGTCTGCCGTGGGTTGGCAACGCGGAACCGGACTACGTGCTCTGCCTGCTGGTCTTTTCCTTTTCCGTGATTGTTTATACGGCGTTTGGCGGATTCCGTGCGGTGGTGTGGACCGATGTCATGCAGGGCGTCGTCATGGGTGCCGGGGTGATCATCCTGCTCATCCTCACACTTGGCCAAGTGGGCGGACTCTCGAAGGCCACCGAACAGTTAAAGGAGATGACCCCTCCCGAGAACGGCACCGGATTCATCACGCTTGGCCAAGCGGCGGATGAGGACGTCACCCTGCCCAAGGGTACGTGGCTGCGCCTGACCGATGGCGGCATAGCCCGGTTGGCGGAACAGGTGCGCTTGGCCAAGGGCAAAACCGAAGCCAAACTGCTCCGCATCACGACCCCGGCCGAAGTGGAGCGCATCGAGCCAACCCAGCTTGGTTTCGCCGTCTCCACCACGTTTACCCCGGCGGAGGCCAAGGGCTACGGCGCAGGGCGCAAGGGCGTATACGTCAGCGCACCCGGGCCACATCCAGAAAAGGAGGACGGCTTCCTCAACGTCTGGGTGGCGGTGAGTTTCTTTTTCTTTTGGGCATTCGGGTCGGCCGGCCAACCAAGCAACATGGTGCGGCTCATGGCGTTTAATGGCACGAACGTCCTTCGCAAAGCGATCCTCAGCATCTCCATTTACTTTACCGTCATCTATCTACTTCTGGTGGTGAGCTTTTGCTGCGGCCGCATTCTCCAGCCGGGAATGGAGATCGATTCCGACCGAATCATGCCGGAACTCGCTGCCACCGTGACGAGCAGCCCCGGCGTGCCCTCGCTTGCCGT
>JAPPPH010000063.1 GCA_028817635.1 Verrucomicrobiales bacterium
CGTTCGGCGTTTTTGGATTTGGATACGAGTGAGGCACTGTCCTGTGTTTCGAGGTGGCTTGAAAATCAGGAAGATTCCGGGAGACGTGAGGCGTTGCTGAATCGGTGTTTGGAGAAAATAACGCAAAACCATTTGGGCTATGCCTCCCGTCTGGCTGACATAAAGCTGAACGCGGGCGAATGGGAATCGTTCGAAACGACCCTGATTATGGCTCGTCAGTTGGCTGACGAGCAATTGTTCGTGTCATCGAGCGTCAGTGAGAGCCTTGCCTTGGCCTGGGTGAAGGAGATCAGAGGGGATGCAGAGTTGCCGACTGTAACCAAGCAGCGGTTACTGGCGATCATTGAATCGGTCGGTGCCGGACTGGGCTCAGGAATTGCAAGATTAAGCCTGATTGAATCGGGTGAGTCGATCGAAACGGTATCGACGCTGGATAGTCAACGGGAAACGTGGGAAGCTGTGATGTGGGCGGGGAACCACCAGCATCACTGGGACCAGTTTATGCCATTCGCGCAGCGGTTCGCGAAAAACGGACAACACGGCAGGGCGTCTGCATTGCTGACTGCGATGCTTCAAAAAATTCCGCGCGCTGATAGCAAGCGTAAAAAAATTGCACGCGACCTCGTTGCAAAAATGTTCACGATCACCAGCGAGTTTGAACTGGATTTGGATGAAGGCAATCCGCTCGCCCCGTTATTGCGTATAGGTATGCTAATGCAAATTGGGGATCGTCCGGCAGCGGTAAGTCAATATATGAAGCAGCGGAAGTTGTTCGATGAGCGCGTGAAGGAATTGCCGGTGAGTATTTTGTTGTTTGCTGCCACCATCGAAAACGAGACTTCAAGCGAGGCAGGTTGGGCGCGTTCGGAAGACATGCTTCGACTGTGGTTGGTGCACAACAATGAATCCCAGCAGGCGACACCGGAAGATCAGGCGGCCGTCCAGTTGTTGTTGGCTAAAACCTACTTCGAGTCGGGGCGGTATGACATTGCCCGAAGCGAGTACACCACGGTTCTGAATCAATTTCCGGATACGGAGGCAGCGACCGATGCCCGTTTTGGTGTGGCACAGTGTTATGTGGAGCAAAAGGTATTCGACAAAGCGGAGGAGATATTTACCGAGTTGCGCGATTCGAAGTTGCCGGAGGTCAATCTGCGTTCCGAATTCATGATGGGCGTGATGGCGATACGTCAGGGGGATTTCGATGTGGCTCGTGAGATGTTTCAGTCTGTGCTCGAGCGCATGCCGGAGAACGCACTAGCCAACGAAACACTTTATCACCTCGCGGAAGTCTTTGGTATCGAGCAGCGTTTCTTGGATCAGTTGAACATGCTCAGGACGATTGGCCGGTTGGGACAACAGTCGAAGCGTTGGCACACGCCCGGCAACTCGTTGTTTATCGTGGTGCATGACAGCGATCTTGGGATCAGTCGTGGCAACTCACAAATTCCGGTCAGCATCACATCCGATCCCGGCGGAGACAGCGAGAAGGTGATGCTCTCCAGCGGAAGCGCTGGAAAGGGCCTGTTTACAGCGGAAATCGCGACGGTGCTGGCTGAGGCGACGGTGGATGACGGGGTGCTTCAAATTACCGGAGCGGATGCGATCCATGTTGATTACCCGGAGGATTTTAAGAAGGAATTCAAAACCCAGTTGCCACAGATTGAGGTGATACGTATCGCCTCGGACGCCACTTTTGCCGCTGCGAGCCGCAAGATTGAGGCTGAAAAAGAGGAAACCGTTACCGAGCAATTGTCGAAGGAGCCCGAGATGATCGACGAAGATCTACGCAAGTCGGTCCAGCGCAACGCATCACAAATTCGCCCGGGGAACCTGATTTATCTCAGGGTCGAGGATTACGACCGTGATCAGGGGGGCGATATGGACAAGGTCGAAGTGAATCTAGTCGCGAGTAACGGAGACAAAGTAACGGGTGAATTAACGGAGACGAATCCTCACTCCGGGGTGTTTGAGGGAACAGTGCCAACAGCTGAGATGCCGGCCGGTGCCACGGCAAACGGGGCAGCCATCGATCACGAGCCGCTGCT
>JAPPPH010000141.1:0-8706 GCA_028817635.1 Verrucomicrobiales bacterium
CCGGGATTGGCCACCAACTCGCTGACCGGCCATTCGCCGGACAGGGCATCGAGCGTACCCCTGATAGGCTTGGCCTCGAACCATTCATACTGGATGTCGATGCTGTTGGAGGATTTCAACGGGGGATCGGCGTACGGAGCGACCCGAAAAAAGCGCTGGCTGTACTTGCTCGTTTTGCGATCCTTGTAAACCAGAGTCTCGGCGTCAAAGTCCAGTACCTTGATCGTGCGCCAATGGATCAGGTCCTCCGAGGCAAGGATCTGAAATTCACGGGCCTCGACCCTCATTTTCTTGTTGAGAAAACCGTACCAACCGGGTGCCAGCGCGGTGACCTCGAGCAGGAAATGGTCGCCGCGCTCGTATCGGGTGATGCCGTAGTATTCCTTGAGCAGGTCGGTGACGTTTGTGTGCCCAAAGAACACCGCACCGTCCATCGGCGTTTCGGCCCGCTTGTCTTTCGCGTTGATGTCCGCACCGTGCGCCAGCAGCAGCTTGGCAACGTCCACGAATCCGCCCACGGCCGCGTGGTGCAGTGCTGTCGCCTTGTCGTCGTCAATGTGACGGGCGTTCGCCCCGGCGTCGAGCAGCAACCCGGCGATCTCGAGATTGCCGTACTCAGCGGCGTAGTGGAGTGGGGTTTTGCCGGTCCAGTCGTCCACCTCGTCCACATTCGTCCCAGCGGCGAGGTGCGCCTTCACGGTGGCGACATCGTTGCGCCAGCTCGACGCCGCCCAGAGCGGCAACTCCGGCGCAGCCTGCGCGGAGACGATCCACCAGAGCGGGAGGCTAAATAAAATACGGCTGAAAATCCTCGGCATCGGCCGCGCACCGTTTATACGGACTTGGCCCGATCGGCCAGCGAAATCGCCGGATTCGGCTGGCCTTGCACCGGCCTTGGCCTTGGCCTACGCTCCCGCGACTCGATTTTGAAGTTCATGAAAATTTCGACCCTTTCCGTAGTTTGCCTTGGCCTCGCCCTTGGCATCATTTCACCGTCCGCGCTTGGCCAAGCGGAGAACAATGCTCCCGCGGCCGGCCCGGATCTGGCCCCGGTATTGGCCAAGCTCGACCGGGTGGTCGCCGGCTTGGCCAAGGTCTCGGAGGACTTGGCCAAGCTGCAAAAAGCCACCGGCGGCACCGCCAGGGACAAGTCGCGAAAGTCCGTCGCCAGCCAGTTGACAAACCTAAACAAAAGCACCGAGGCACTCGCCAAGTCCCTCTCCGGACAGGCTGAAGCCTCCGAAGCAACCACCGACCTGCTGAAGGAATTGGTCGCCCTGCAGGGCGCCGCCGCCGAGAAGGCGGCCCAGCCTGCGGCCCCGGTGAAGTGGGAATACAAGTCCATCTTCGGCGACAGCCGTGTCGCGTTGGAGGAGGAGATGAACGCCTTCGGCAAAGACGGATGGGAGTTTTTCAATATCACTTCGTTCGGTCGCGGTAGCGCGGCCTTCGCTAGACGGCCGGTCAAATAACCGGCACTGGCAATTGTGCCTGACCGTACAGGTATCCCCGGTAAATCAGGCTCGCCTCTGAATCATCAATTTTTAAAATGTCAGAATCTGCTCCAGTAATGGAATCCCCGAACAAGGCCAACAACGGCGCGGCCGCACCAAGCGAGGGCGACGTCGCCGTCATCGACGAGTTGCGCGCCACTTACAACAGCATGAAGTCCGAGATGGCCAAGGTCATCGTCGGACAGGACGAGGTCGTCGAGCGCCTGCTCATCGCCATCCTCTCGCGCGGCCACGCGCTGCTCATGGGTGTGCCGGGCCTCGCCAAGACACTCATGGTCAACTCGCTGTCCAGGGTAATGTCGCTCGACTTCAACCGCATTCAGTTTACACCCGACCTGATGCCGTCCGACATCACCGGCACGGATATCCTGCAGGAGACCGCCGAGGGCCGGCGGGAGTTCGAGTTTGTGAAGGGGCCGATCTTCGCCAACATCATTCTCGCCGACGAAATCAACCGCACGCCGCCCAAGACACAGTCCGCGCTGCTCGAGGCCATGCAGGAACATCACGTCACCGTGTCCGGCCGCATTCTCCCGCTGCCGGAACCGTTTTTTGTACTGGCCACGCAGAACCCAATCGAGCAGGAGGGCACCTACGCCCTGCCTGAGGCACAGCTCGATCGGTTCATGTTTTTCGTGGAGGTGCAGTACCCCGACCGCGATGAGGAACTGCGGATCGCCCGCGAGACCACCGGTGCCGCTTCGCAAACCATCGAGCCCAAGGTCAACGGTGAGCAGATTCTCAAGTATCAGGAACTGGTCGAACGCGTGCCGGTGCCGGATCACATTTACGACCTCGCGGTGGACATCGTGCGCGCCACGCGGCCGGCCTCCGACGACGCGCCGGACTTCTGCAAAAAACTGGTCTCGTGGGGCGCCGGACCGCGTGCCATCCAGTACCTCATCCGTGGAGCTAAGGCGCGCGCAGTATTGCACGGCAGCTACCTCGTGCGGCAGGAGGATCTAGAGGCCGTGGCGCACCCCGTGTTGAGGCATCGCATCATCACCAATTTCCAGGCGCAGGCCGAGGGAACCGACAGCACCGTCATCGTCGAAAAGTTGCTCGATCAATTCCGCGACGCCAGTGCCTGAGGAAAGCGCGCAACCGCTGATTGAAGCTGACGTCGTCGGCCGGCTCATGGGCCAGCCGCTGCTGGCGCGGTTCCCGATGGAGGGCACCGTGTCCGGCCACCACCGCAGCCCGCACCGCGGTTCCAGCGTCGAGTTCGCCGAGTATCGCAATTACGTGCCGGGCGACGACATCCGCCGACTCGACTGGCGCGTGTTCGCCCGCACTGACCGCTACTACCTCAAGGAGTTTGAGGCCGAGACAAACCTCCGCTGTTACGTCGTGCTGGACTGCAGCGGCTCGATGGCGTTCGAGGGGGCGCACGGCACGCGGTTCGACTACGCCAAGCGCCTGGCCGCGACGCTCAGTTACCTCGTCATCAATCAGGGCGACGCCGCCGGGCTGGTGCACGTCAATGCGAACGACAACACCGAGATTCCGCCACGCCGCAACGCCTCTCACCTGCAGTTGATTCTCGACTCGCTTGGCCAGGCGCAGCCCAAGGGCGAGACCCAGCTCATTCCCCTACTGCACGAGTTGGCCGAGAAGGCCCGCCGCCGCGCGCTGGTAATCATTTTGTCCGACTGCTTTTGTGACGGGGCCGAACTGCGCGATGCGCTGCAGCATCTGCGTTTTCAAAAACACGACCTCGCACTGTTCCACCTGCTCGACCCGTTGGAGTTGGACTTCACCTTCGACCGGCCGGTGCGCTTCGTGGACATGGAGGGGTCGCACTCGATCGTCACCGAGCCGGCCACGATCCGCGCCGAGTACCAGACTGAACTCAACCGATTCCTCGAGCGGCTCCGCACCGACTGCCACGAGTTCAACGCCGACTACCGCCGCGTCACCACCGACCTGCCGTACGACAAGGTGCTCGCGGATTTCCTGACCGAACGCGCCGGGCGCGGCAAACGCTGACGCATGACTTTCCTCCAGCCGTTCATCCTCTGGGGACTGCCCCTCGTGCTGCTGCCGGTGATCATTCACCTGATCAACCGCATGCGGCATCGGCCGAGGCAGTGGGCGGCGATGCAGTTTCTCCTCGCCGCCACGCGCAGTTCCACCAGCCATTCCAAGATCAAAAACTGGCTCATCCTCGCGATGCGCATCCTCGCCGTGCTACTGCTGCTTTTGTTCCTCTCCCGGCCACTCGTCGGTGGCTGGCTGGGCTGGGCGATGGCCGCCGCGCCGGATGCCATCCTGCTGCTCGTCGATCGCTCCGCCAGCATGGAATCGCGCGTTGCGGGCACGGACGAGTCCCGCCGCGAGTACGCGCTCAAGCTCATCGCCTCGGCCGCGGGTGAGTTTGAAAACAACAGTCACCTCATCCTGATCGACAGCGCGACACGCCATCCGGAGACAGTCTCCGTCGCCTCGCTGGCGGAATTGCCCAACACCCAGCCGACCGATACCGCTGCTGACATCCCAGCCATGCTGCAGACCGCGCTCGATTGGCTCATCGAAAACGAGGCCGGCACCGCCGAGGTTTGGATCGCCTCCGATCTGCAGTCGAGCAACTGGCTGCCCGGCGATTCCCGCTGGGAAACCCTCGTTACCGCGTTCGATTCCCTCCCGCAAAAGGTCCGCATCCGGCTGCTGGCCACCACGCAGGATTCACCGCCGAACACCTCCATCTCCGTTTCCGAGCTGGCTCGAATTCAGACCGGCGAGACCGGCGAAGTACGGCTGGCGGTCGACCTCAAGCGTAGCGAAGCCACTGCCGACACCGCCGCCATCACCCGCACACTCAACGGCATCGCCACCGAGTTTGAGGCCCGCGTCAACGGGCAGTCCACCCGCTGGCGACACCGGGTTGAGATCGGCGACCAGTCCGGCGGCTGGGGCAAACTCGAACTGCCCGCCGACGGTAACCCGCGCGACAACGTGACGTATTACCGCTACAGCGACGATCATCCCCCGGCCGGGTTGGTCATCACCGAGAGTCCGCTTGGCCCGCTTTGGCAGGCGGCCGCCTCGGTTGCCGACGCCTCCGGCCGCAAGCCGGCCAAGCGCTTGGCCCCCGATGATTTCACCAACGCCGATCTGCGCGACATCACGCTAGTCATTTGGCAGGCGTCGCTGCCGCAGGGTGACTCCGCCGAGGCATTGCGACAGTTCGTCAACGAAGGCGGTCGCCTGATTTTCTTTCCGCCCGGCGAAGCTACCACCACGCGGTTTGCCGGTCTCGGTTGGGGCGAAAAACAGGAGGCCGACGACGAGCCGTTCAAGGTCGGCCGCTGGGACGAGGATCAGGGGCCGCTGGCGAACACGGACGAGGGACTGCTCCTGCCGCTCAACCAACTCACCGCAGTGCAGCGGCAACGAGTGCTTGGCCAAGCGGCCGTGCTCGCGGCGTTCAACGACGGCCAGACACTGCTCGCACGTCAGGCGCTTGGCCAAGGGGAGGTTTATTTCTGCTCCACCCTGCCCCTGCTCACGTGGTCGGAGCTGGGCGACGGCATGGTGGTCGTGCCGATGCTCCAACGCCTGCTCGCCGCCGGCAGCGCCCGGTTGCAGCGCGACTCCGTGGCCGAGTGCGGCAAGGTCGGCGCCGGTGATTTGCAACTCGAGTGGACCTCGGTGGAGACCAGCCAACGCGGCGACGTGGCAACACAGGCCGGCGTCTATCAAGCCGGCGACCGCTGGCTGGTCGTCAACCGCCCGGCGGCGGAAAGTGAATTTGAACGGGTCGAGGACGAGGCGGTCGCCGCATTGTTCGGCGGCCTGTCGTTTCAGCTTTTTCAGGCAAAGCGCGACGACACCGCGCTGCAGGGAGAGATCTGGCGCATGTTCCTGTTTTTCATGCTGCTCGCGCTGCTCGTCGAGGCATGGCTGATCCGGCCGAAGGCCGGCGTGGAGTCGGACGAACCCGCCCCCAAACCCCAACCCGCCCCTGCCGCATGAGCCACTGGTCATTTGCAGCCTCAACCCTGATCCTCCTCACCGGTGTAGGGGTGATGGTGCTGTCCACCTGGCTGGGCTGGAGCATCTGGCAGCGCAACGGCCGGCGCGGCAAGGTCGGCCTGCTGGAACTGTTGCGGTTCGCCGCCGTGACCCTGCTGGCCTTCACGCTGTTGCGGCCGGAATTCGTGCGGCTGATCGAGCGCACCGAGCCGCCGCAGGTGGCCATCCTAAGCGACCTCTCAGGCAGCATGCTGACCCGCGACGTCGTGAGCACCAACGAGATCATCACCCGCAGCGAATGGCTGGAGGAACAAACCGGGCGCGAATTCTGGAAACCGCTCGAGACCGGCAGCGAAGTGGTGGTCGGGGCGTTCGCCGCGCCGCCCGATCTCTCATCCACCAACACCGTCGCCCAGCCGAAGGAAATCGGCACCGACCTGACCGCCGCCCTCGGAGCAGTGATCGAGCAGCAAAAAAATCTCAAGGCCGTGCTGATGCTCACCGACGGCGACTGGAACCTCGGGCCATCGCCCATCGGTGTGGCCACGCGATTCCGTGATCAGGGCATCCCGGTTTACAGCATCGTCACCGGGCAGGATCAACCGATTGCCGATCTCTCGATGGAGGAAGTCTCCGCGCCGGCATACGGGTTGTTTGGCGAACAGATCGCCATCCCCTACACGGTGCAAAGCCACCTCCCACGCGACGTCGCCACCGAGGTTCGCCTGATGAATGGCCGCGACATTATTGCCTCGAAAAAAATCACCCTGCCGGCCAACGGCCGGTTCCGCGACTCGATCATGTGGTATCCGCGCGAGGTCGGGGAATTCGATTTGCGGCTCGACATCCCGGTCGAGGTCGACGAGGCGTTGCGGGACAACAACTCAGCGGACTTTCACATCGCCGTGCGCGTCGTGAAACTGAGCGTACTCGTGGTCGACTCAGAGCCGCGCTGGGAATACCGCTTCCTGCGCAACGCACTCGCCCGCGATCCCGGCGTCGATCTGAACTGCGTGTTGCTCCACCCAAAGATCGCCCCCGGCGGCGGCCGCGATTATCTCTCCTCCTTCCCCGGCTCGCGCGAGATGCTCTCGCGATACGACGTGATCTTCCTCGGCGACGTCGGGGTTGGTGAGGATCAATTAAGTGAAAAGGACGCCGAACTGATCAAGGGCCTGATCGAGCAGCAGGGCAGCGGCCTCGTCTTCATGCCCGGCCGTCGCGGCAACCATCTTTCGTTGATGAACAGCGAGTTGAGCGAACTCATGCCGGTCATCCTCGACGACGAAAAACCGAAGGGTGTTGGCATGAACAACGAGTCCGTGCTCACCCTCTCCAACCTCGGCCGCGGCCACCTGCTCACCCGTTTCGACGCCGACGAGATGGTCAACGACCAGATCTGGAAAATGCTCCCCGGCTTCTACTGGTCCACCGCCGTCACCAAGAGCCGCCCGGGCACCGAGGTGCTCGCCGTGCACTCCGAGCTGCGAAACCAGTTCGGCCGCATCCCGCTGCTCGCCATCCGCAACGCCGGCCGCGGCAAGGTGCTGTTCATGGGCACCGACAGCGCATGGCGTTGGCGCCGAGGCGTCGAGGACAAGTTCCACTACCGATTCTGGAGTCAGGTCGCCCGCTGGATGGCCCACAAACGGCACCTCGCCGAGAAGGAAGGCATCCGCCTGAGTTTCACACCCGAGACCCCCAAGGTGGGCGACCGTGTTTTCCTGCAGGCCACCGTCCTCGACGAAGCCGGCTTCCCGCTTGAAGACGGCGAAGTCAACGGCGAGATCCTCTCCCCCGGCGGCCAGGGCGAACAACTCGAACTGACCGAGGTCGAAGGCGGCTGGGGCGTCTACAGCACCGAGTTCCTCCCGCAGGAAGGCGGCGCGTACCAAATTAAAATCGACGCGCCCGACCACGACCGCGAACTCGAGACCAAAATCGTCGTCACCCTGCCCAAGCGCGAAAAACTGGGCCGCCCCGTCAACCGCCCCGTGTTGGCCGAGATCGCCTCCATCACCGGCGGAGAGAGTGCCAACACCGACAGCCTCGACGAGATCATCCAAAAAATCTCCGTCCTCCCCGAGCCCGAGCCGGCCGAACTCCGCACCCGCCTCTGGAGCAACCCCTGGTGGGGCGGCACCATCCTGCTGCTCCTCGTCGTCTACTGGACCGGCCGAAAACTAGCCGGCCTGATCTAACCCCGCTTGGCCAAGCCTCAACGGATGCCAGATACCATTCCTTCTCCCCCGTGGGGGAGAAGGTGGCCGAAGGCCGGATGAGGGGGAGTGCTTTAGCCAAGTCAAACTGAGCATCGCGGGTCGCCCCCTCACCTTTTTCCTCTCCCCCGCCGGGGGAGAGGATAGCGTCTGCCCTTGGCCAAGCGATTCGTTAAACGCAGAATTCGCAGAGACGAAGAGGGCCGCAGAGCAACGACGGGGAAGAATCCCAACGGGATTCCACAATATAGCCCAAGGTTGAAACCACCGGTTTCTACCTTGGGTTAACCAGCCAAACCAAAGCCAACCCTGTAAGGGTTGAACAATATCCCCGCATACCAAAGCGCAACAACAAAAGGTTGATAGTGCGTGCTGTCCCAACGCGCCTTGGCCCGACATAAAAGGACGCAGATGAACGCAGATTGGCCGAATTAAAATGGATCCGTGAAAATCCGTGAAATCCGTGTCTCAGCCGAGGACGGCTGGGACAGCCGTCCCTACCTCGGCCCATTCAACTTTCGGCGTTCCTGTTCGATGTTCTGCAATCAATCCTCTCCGCTTGGCCAGGCGAGGGTGCGTTTAGCGGTCGCGAAGCAGCCACATTTTTAGCGTCCGGTTGATGAACTCCGGCTTGTCGTGGTGCACGAAATGCCCTGCGCCCGGTACGGTCACCAGTGTCAGATCCCCGTCGAGCCATTCCCATGTCTTGTTCAGCGCGCCGTGCAGCAGCGCCCGGTCGTCCAGTCCGTGGATGAGCAGCACCGGCACCTTCAACCGCACCGGCTTGGAAGTGTCCTCCTTGTATGGGGGGCGCGGGTAGTTGCGCTTGTAATAGTTGAGCATCGCCTCGAAGTCGGATCGTTTCATTGCCTCGATGTACTTTGCCCGCTTGGCCTCACCCTTGACCCAACGGGTCAATCGTTCAGCGCTGAGTTTTTCGTGAGCGCCCGGTTGCTGAAAATTCCGCGCGTACTGGCTGTTGCGATGCTGATCAGGGT
>JAPPPH010000141.1:8716-10971 GCA_028817635.1 Verrucomicrobiales bacterium
GATCAGGGTTGTTGGCCAGTTCACGGCTCAACCCCTTTGGGTGCGGCAGGTTTAACACAATCAGGCGATCAGTCATCTCCGGTTTTGCCATGGCAAACCGCCATGCCACCATGCCGCCCCAGTCGTGCCCGACGATCACCGCCTTCTTTTCACCGGCATCACGGATTACCGCTGCCACGTCGGAAACCAGCCTTGGCATGGCGTACTGCTCCAGCCCCTTCGGTTTGTCGCTCCGGTTGTAGCCGCGTAAGTCCATCGCCACCACGCGGTGCGTCGACTGCAGCGCCTTGAGCTGCTCGTTCCACGAATACCAAAAATCCGGGAAGCCGTGAATCATCACCACCAGCGGCCCCCTCTCCCAGGCCATGGAGAAATGAATCTTCAACCCGACATTGTCGGCATAGTGATGACTGACCTTCGCATCCCCGGCCCAAGCCGCCGCGGTCACCAAAAAACCAAGCGTGACCACGACAGTCAGGCGACGATATAATACAGAGTTCATGATGCCGAAAGGCTGTCCGGCCTCCTCCGACCGGTCAAGTAATTTGCCCGTCACCAGACCGGGGGACTTGAAAAAACAGGAGAGCCGTCGAGGATTGGGCAGGTTGAACGATCAGTGCACAACGGTGTCGCGGCTAGGCCAAGCGCTTGGCCAAGTGGCGGTGTGCGCCATGCTTTGGCTGGCGGCCGGGTGTGGGCCTTGGCCAAGCGATGGGGCGTTCAAGAGCGAGGTTTTCTCCGAGGTGCACGTGCTGGGAAGCCGCGGGAATGCACCGGGGCAGTTCGTCAAGCCGCGGTCGATCGCGGTCGATCGGGACGACAATGTGTATGTCTGCGACATGACCGGGCGCGTCCAGAAATTTGATCCCGACGGCAACTACCTGTTGCAGTGGCAGATGCCGGAGATCACGCGCGGCCGTCCCAAGGGCATGGCGTGCGATCACGAGGGAAACATCGTGGTGGTGGAGCCGCACTATTCGCGGATCAACCATTTCACGCCGGAGGGACGGCTGGTTTCGCAATGGGGCGTGCACGGGCGCGAAAGCGGGCAGTTGTCCTTTCCGCGCGCGGTGGCGGTCGGCGCGGACGGTTCGGCCTACGTGAGTGAATTCCAGATCGTGGAGCGCGTGCAGCGGTTTCGACCCGACCGGCAGGCGGTGCTGTTCGAGGTGCGCGGCGCGGGGCATGCGACGGGGCAATTCAATCGCGCCGAGGGATTGTCGCTTTCCCCCTCCGGCGAATTGTTCGTCGCCGACTCGTGCAACCACCGTGTGCAGGTGTTCCGGACGGACGGCACGTTCGTTCGTGAATTCGGCCGGGCGGGAAGTGAGCGGGGAGAGTTCAGTTACCCATACGATGTGCGCGTGGACGAGCAGGGGCGGCAGTACATTTGTGAGTTCGGGAACAGCCGCCTGACGGTGCTGGATTCGGAGGGGGAGGTGCTGGAATTGATCGGTCGGCCGGGCAGTGCGCCGGGAGAATTCAACAACCCGTGGAGCCTCGCGCTCGACTCGCGCGGCAACCTGTACGTGGCCGACTCGCAGAATCACCGGGTGCAAAAATTCATACGCCGCCATCCGGCGGTGGAGGTTCAAGTTTCAAGTTTGAAGTTTTAAGCCGACTCCGCTTGGGCCAAGCGGGGTTGGGTGCGGCGCGGGAGCGTCTTGAAGTGCGCACGAAAGCGGCAGGGACTGCCGCACTCCAAAACGCTGGCGCGAATGACGCTACTCCCCCTATCGCACGGGAGAGGGTGTTTTTAAGGGTCATTTTTAGGAAGAAGATATGCGCTCTCCAGAAAGCTTGAATCTTCAATCTTCAAACTTGAGACTCCCCCGGTAGGTGAATTTACAAGTGACCCATCCTCTTTGGCTGCTGGCGTTGCCGCTGGTATTGGCTTGGGTCAGTTGGCTTGCGTGGAAATCGGATGTCCACATCCAGCGGTGGCGACGCGTGCTGGCGTTTGGCCTGCGAGTGCTGGTGGTGACGGCGGTGGTGCTGGCCCTCGCCGGGCTGCAGTGGAAAAAACCGCAGGACGGGATGAATATCTATTTCCTGATGGACCGTTCGCAGAGTGTCCCCGGCACGGAACAGCAGGCGGCCCACCGATTGTTGGCGTCGGTGGAAAAACAGGAGAACGACCGGGCGGGGCTGATGGTGTTCGGCACCGATGCCGGCATCGAGACGTCGCTCAGCGCAACAGCGCTGGAGACGAACATCATCCAGACGGTGGTGGGCTCGGACCGGACGGATATCGC
>JAPPPH010000080.1 GCA_028817635.1 Verrucomicrobiales bacterium
GTGTCCGCCCTGCCGCACCAGCATCCCGCACCTGACGGAGACTCAGGCCAAGTTCAAGGATCGCGGTGTCAACATCGTAGGCGTGACCAATGAGGATCTCGATACTGTCGAGCCATTCGTCAAGAAGATGGGCAAAAAAATGGATTACACCGTTGTTATCGACGACGGCCGGACGCTGTCCGACAAGTACATGAAGAAGTACGACGTCAGAGGCATCCCTCATGCTTTCGTCATCAAGGACGGGGAAGTCGTCTGGCACGATCACCCGATGAAAGATTTGGACGGTGCCATCGAAGACGCCCTGAAGTGATACGAACCTTTTTCGCACTCCCTGCGTTCATCCTCGGTATCGTAGCCCTGACCGGCTGTGGTGGCGGGGGTGATTCCTCGACCATCGAGGGTATCTCAACCGAAGCCGGGGAAGGCACTGCGACCAACCTGTTTCACGCTGCCGAACTCGGCGATCTCACTGCGTTGCAGAAGTTCGTCAGCCAAGGTCAGGCGTTGACCAACCGGCACGCCGATAAGCGGCAGACCGCGCTGCACTTCGCCGCGTGGGGAGGCAGCACCAACGCCATCGCTTGGCTGCTCGAGCAAAAAGCAGACATCAACGCCCTCGATGCGGAAGGTCAATCGCCATTGGACGTCGCGTGGATGCCCCGCTCGGAATCAGCCAGAGCACTACTGGCCGCTTCGGGGGCCAAGCCGGGAAAGGAACTTCGTCCGCCGGAAACCAAGCCGGCAACCCCGGCGGTAGCGCCTGAAAAGGAAGCTCCCGCGACCGTGCCAAGCGAAGCCAAGCCGTAGCGCTTGGCCAAGCGGAAGTAGAGCGAGGACTAAAGAGAGTCGATCTTGGCCAAGCGATCGCGAGCCTTCTCCCCGGCGGTTGTGTCTGGGCACTCATCGGCGACACGCCGGAGCAACTCCAGCGCCTTTTCCGTTTCACCCAATTTTCCGGAGTAGAGATTGCAGAGATGAATTGCCGCCCAGCCCCAGCGCTTGGGTGGCAGATCCATTTGCAGGATCTCTTCGTACTCCATGGCGGCTGCCCGATAACTGGCGAGGTCAGTCTCGTAAACTTCGGCGATGCGTTTGTGCGCGTGGTATTCGCCGGGATAGCGTGCGGTGTATTCGCGCAACTTGTCGATGCACTCGATGAAGGCGCCGTCCGCCCAAAGCTGCTCCGCCTCTTCATAGAGGTCAGCCTTCTCCGAGCGGGCACTCTTGTCGTAAAACCCCTTGGACACCCTGTTGCCGGTCAGTTGCCCCACGTCCCGCGCCACGAGAAAAGCGAACGTCAGCAGGGAAACCAGCATCCCGGCAAAGTAAGTCATCATGCCGTCGCCGGCATCCTCCCCGGGCGCGTCCCCTGATTCGGCAACGGCAACCTCGTTCGTCTCACCGTCTTCGGGTGCGGGCTCATCGTTGACCTTGGCCGGGGGCGCGTTCGTTTCCGGAGAGGTGGCTACATCGGGATCCTCGTTTTGGCTGGAATCGCCGGGTTCGTCCACACCGTCCTCCGGCTCCTCCTCGACCGGTTTATTTTCGGTGAGTTCGCCGGGGTTGTCGGTGTCGATCTTGTACTTGCGAATCTCACTGCCCTCGAAGGCATCCTTGAATTGAATGGCGCACCAGATGCCTACCCCAAGGCAGAGCGGGTACAAAATAATGCGAGAAATCAAATACACGTGCGGCCATTCCTAGCAGCCCGACCGGGGCAATGAAACGTAAAACAGCTTGCCAGCGCCGCTTGGTTTCCGTCTCATGCGGGCCACATGACACTCCGTACATTTTTTCGAATTACAGTACTGGCAACGCTCGCGCTTGGCCAAGCGCTTGGCCAAGCCCACGCCGCCCCCACCAAGGCCCTCGTTTGTATCGGCAGCTACTCGGCAGCCGACAAGGAGAGCGTTCATCTTTATCAGTTGAACCTGAAGGACGGCAGCCTAAAGAAACTCAGCGCCGTCAGCGGCCTGCGCAATCCCTCATTCCTCAAGATACATCCCAATGGCAAATTCCTCTACGCCGTGAATGAAGTC
>JAPPPH010000249.1 GCA_028817635.1 Verrucomicrobiales bacterium
TGCCGTGGCGGCGAAGGTGTTGGCTTGGGTGCTGGTTCGGTCGCGCGGGCAGCGGATCACCTTCGGGGTGCTCAACTCGTTGGAGAGGGCTTGCCAGTGAATCCAGTTTTCCTTGGCCTTGCCGAGAGAGTCAGCGGAGCCGCCTTCCACAGACGGAACCTGCCAGGGGAAACGATCCTGGTTGTCAGTCGCGTAGATACGAGTTGCGGTACCAACCTGCTTGAGGTTGTTCACGCAGCTGATGCGCTGTGCCTTGGCTTTGGCTTTCGCCAGCGCCGGGAGAAGCATCCCCGCCAGAATGGCGATGATGGCGATAACGACCAGCAGCTCAATGAGCGTGAAGGCCCCGATCTTGTTTTTTTGAAAACGCTTCATGGTGCGATTCTCGATTGGTTTGTTTACTAGTTAACTGTTAACTCTTTACCTAATTAGGGTTAAAGGAAGGCGCAGCTTCGTGTCTGTTGGGACGCTTGTCAACGCCTATTTCTAAAAAAAATAGCAGTCTTAATGCCACCAGCAAAGTGTGCGGGATTCGGTTTAATTAGGAGATTCAGTGTGGAAAACGCGCGTGGGAATCGCGCGTATTGCGTGAATCTCACTCGAGGTGGCGGTCGGTGTTGTTCATCGTCCGAACTGCCTCGGTGGCTTCATTGTGTTGCGCACGCAGTTTTACCGAATGTTTTCGTTGTGACTCTGCGTATGAGTCGATACAAGCATCGGCGTGGCAACGGAATTGCTGATCGATTACGGGATATACGTAACAGGTCTGGCGGGGCGACACTCTTTATGACATTTGAAAAACAGCTGCTTCGGGTGATGGGGCGAAAGAATTACGTCCCGCTCGGGGCGGACGAAATCGCAGAGCGCGTTGCGCCGGGCCAACCGAAACTCAAGGAGATCCGGCGGGAACTACGCGCGTTGGTGCGAGCCGGGCGCGTGGTGAAGTTACCCGACAAACGGTTTGCACTGCCGGACGACGAGGATCATGTGGCTGGCCGAATCCTGATGAATCGTCGCGGAGGTGGCCGGGTGTTGACCGGCGACGCCGCTCAGCCCTCGATCGACATCCCTCCCAACTCCGCCGGCACGGCCATGCACAACGACCGCGTGTTGGTTCTGGTCAACCGCGACCTGCCGTCCCCGCGACGGGGTGGTCGAACCGAGCGCTTGGCCAAGCGGCCCCGGGGCAAGGTGGTGAAAGTATTGGAGCGCGCCCGGACGCAGGTGGTCGGCACGCTGGAGAAGTCCCGGCAGCTTTGGTACATCGTGCCGAACGACCCGAGAATCTCCCACGACATTTACCTGCCCAAGCTTGGCCAAGCGGGCAAGGGCAAGGCCAAGCGCGGCGACAAGGTGGTGGTGGAGATCACCGAGTGGCCGTCCCGCCACAACGCACCGGAAGGGCGCTTGGTGGAGGTGCTGGGCAATGCTTCCAAACCGGGCGTGGACGTGGAGTCGGTCATCCGCCAGTACGAGCTGTCGACGCGATTCCCGGCCAAGGTCGTGGCCGAGGCCAGGCGCCTTGGCACGGAGGTGACGAAGGCCGATCGCAGGGGGAGGGTGGATTGCCGCGATGATCTCGTGATCACCATCGACCCGGTGGACGCGCGGGACTTTGACGACGCGATCTCGGTGGAACGAATCGAGGGCCGGCGCTGGCGTCTGTGGGTGCACATCGCCGACGTCTCTCATTATGTGCCGCCCAAGAGCGCGCTGGACAAGGAGGCGCGTCGCCGCGGCAACTCGACCTATCTCGTGGATCGCGTTATCCCGATGTTGCCGGAGGAGTTGAGCAATGAGTTGTGCTCGCTCAAGCCGAACGTCGACCGGCTGGCACGCAGCGTGGAGTTCGTGTTGACCGACAGCGGGCGGGTGGAGCAGGCCCGTTTTCATTCCACGGTCATTCGTTCCAAGCACCGCTACGCCTACGAGGAGGCGATGGCGATTCTCGAGCGCGAGCCGCAGAACAAAACGGAACAGATGCTGCACCACGCCAACCGGCTCGCCATTCTCATCGATCAGGCGGACCTGGTTTATGG
>JAPPPH010000130.1 GCA_028817635.1 Verrucomicrobiales bacterium
GGCGACTAACCCATCGGGCAAAACGAAGATACAAGGGACGGCTGTCCCAGTCCTCGGGCCGAGACACAGGGTTCACGGATTATCGCAGATCATTTTTAATCCTGCCAATCTGCGTTCATCTGCGTCCAAACAGAGTGCTTCCGCTTGGCCAAGCGTTAGTTGTAGAGGAGGTATTTGGCGCGTTGTTGGCGGAAACGCGCCTCGTCCTTGGCCCATGATTTAACGATCTGCGCGCCGGTGCGGCCGGCGGCGAGGTCGCGCCGGATCATGTCCGTTCCATTGACCTTGTCGAACATATTGAAGCTGCGGCCGCTCTTGGTGCGGGTGGCAAACAGGTCGCGCTTGGCCACGGATTTTACGGCGTCGACGATGTGGTAGTTGATCGCCATCAACGGCGCAGTTGCACGGTTGGTAAAGCGCACGCGCACGCCGGAGTAGGTGCGGTTCTTTACGCGGCGGCTCTTGAAGCGGATCGGCTCGAAGCGCACGCCGGGCAGTCGTCGGCTGTTGAGGTAGCGGGCCATGCCGTCGGTGTTCATCCAGGTTGAGACGACGCATTCAAATGGCATGCCTTCGCCGATGCCGATGCTGAGTCCGCTGCCGGCGCCGAGTTCGCCGAGCACGCCGGTAGAGACGTAGTGGAGCGGCGAGTCGCCGTGCGGGATGTTGGGCGAGGTGGGCACCCACTTGAGGCCGGTGCCGGTCCAAGTCATCGAGCGTTTCCAGCCTTTCATCTTGATGATGGAAATCTTGGGACGATGACTGATCCAGCCTTCGCCGCTGATCATGTAGGCCAGTTCGCCGGCGGTCATGCCGTAGACGTAGGGGATTTTCCACTGACCGACGAGTGACTTGAAGCGGGGGTTGAGAATAAGCCCCTCGACGCGTTTGCCGCCGAGCGGGTTGGGGCGGTCGAGCACGACGAACTCCACGCCAGCCTTGCCGCATTCCTCCATGCAAAGGCCCATCGTGCTGATGAAGGTGTACGACCGTGCTCCGGTGTCCTGAATGTCGTAGACGAGGCAGTCGATTTTTTTGAGCATCGCCGGGGTCGGTTTGCGGACCGGGCCGGGGCCGTACAGCGAATAAATCGGGAGGCCGGTGCGGCGGTGGGTGCTGTTGGGGAATTCCTTGCCGGCCGGCACCTGTCCGTCAACGCCATGTTCTGCGCCGAAGAGCGCGACGAGGTTGACCTTGGGCGACTTGTGCAGAATGTCGATGACGGAGCGGCCGCGGCCGTCGACACCGGAGGGGTTGGTTAGCAGGCCGACGCGCTTGCCGCGAAGGGTCTCGTAGCCGCGCATGGCGAGCACTTCGTTGCCGAGGTAAACCCGGGCCCGGGCCGCGTCTTGGCTGAGGATCAGCAGGGTCAGGCCCAGCAGGGCAGTTACGAAGCGCATGGCCGAAGTTAGTCAGCCAAGCGCTTGGCCACAAACCCTTTGTGGCTATTCGTCGCCGGGCGAATCGGCTACGGCACGGAGGTAGTCGAAGGCGAACAGGCCGGTGCCGTGGTCGTCCTCCCACGTCGGCTGGATGGCGTAGCCGCCAACGTATTGGATGGAACGGATGCGGAAGGAGGAGAGTTTGTAAGGCCGATCCGGTCCCTTGTAGAGGTTGCCCATGACATCCATCTCGCCCTTGCAGCCGGCGCACGGGCAGGCCTTGCGGAGCTTGGCCAGGCGGATGAACGACTCGTCGCCGTTGTCCCACTTGATGGCCATTTCCTCGCCGATGATTTGGATGTCGGTGGGTTTCATGGATTGAAAAACAAAAAGGGGAGCCGCCCTTCGACAGCTCCCCGTGGAGTAAAAGCGATTACTTGTTTGGCTGCGGTGTCGTGCGCAGGTACGGCTTGATCTTGGTGAAGCCCTTCGGGAACTTGGCCTCGGCGTCCTCGTCGGAGAGAGTCGGCACCACGATGCAGTCCTCGCCGTCCGTCCAGTTGACCGGGGTGGCCACGGCGTGGTTGTCTGTCAACTGCAGGGCGTCGATCACGCGCAGGATCTCGTCAAAGTTACGACCGGTGGCGGGCGGGT
>JAPPPH010000151.1 GCA_028817635.1 Verrucomicrobiales bacterium
GAATTGAATCCAACCCGATGATTTCATTCTCCAATCCAAGCGCCGACCTGTTCATCCCCGACAACGCCGAGCCAAGCCAGGCGCTTGGCCGCACGACGCATCTCGGCATTGGCGCGCATCAGGACGACCTTGAGGTGATGGCACTACACGGCATCCTCGCCTGTTACCAGTCGGACGAACGCTGGTTTGGTGGTGTGACGGTGACCAACGGCTCGGGCAGCTCGCGGACCAACCAGTATTCCGATTACACCGACGAACAAATGTGCGCCGTCCGCGCCGAGGAGCAGCGCAAGGCCGCCGTCGTCGGCGAGTATGCGTTCATGGCGCAGTTGGATTACCCAAGTTCAGTGGTGAAACAACCCGGCAGCCCGGACTTCGCGAACGATCTGCAGACGATTTTTTCCGTGGCAAAACCGAGGGTTGTCTACACGCACAATCTTGCGGACAAACACGACACCCACGTGGCGGTGGTCGTGCCGGTGATTCAGGCGCTGCGCGAACTGCCGGAGACCGACCGACCAGCCGAAGTCTATGGCGTGGAGGTGTGGCGCGACCTGAACTGGTTGATCGACGACGAGAAGGTGTTGCTCGACATGAACGACCGGCCGAATCTCGTTCGGGCGCTGATCAGTATTTTCGATTCACAAATCACCGGCGGCAAACGCTACGACCTCGCGCTCGAGGGGCGACTCCGTGGCAACGCCACGTTTTTCGATTCGCACGCGGTCGATCAATCGAAGATGGCCAGCTACGCGATGGATTTGAAGCCGCTGGTCGATGATCCCTCGCTGGATATCGCGGAGTTTGTCGATGGATTCGTCCAGCGTTTCCGCGCGGATGTCCGCTCGCGTGTGGAGCGTTTTTTGAGCTGACGCCTACTGCGTCTCTCCCCGGGTCACCTGCAGGAAGACGTCCTCGAGATTCATTTCCTCCGGCTCGAGTGCGGTCAGTTGCAGGCCGCCGTTCACGATGATCGACGCAATGACTGAGGCGTTTTCCTGCGAGTCGGCCAACTCCACTCGGATGCGATCACCGCTCTCCTCCAACTCGGCCACGGCCACTTCGGTGCGTTCGCGTAACAGCTCCATTGCACGGTCGATGTTATCCGCCACGCCCACCCGGTAGGCCTGTTTTTTGGAGAACTGACTTTGCACACCCTGCACCGGCCCGCTGTAAATCAGTCCGCCCTTCTCGATGATCGCCACGCGGTTGCAGAGCGTCTCCAGTTCGCTGAGAATGTGCGACGAGATGATAATCGTTTTCCCGAGTCGCTGAAGCTCCTGCAGGATGGCCATCATCTCAATGCGCGCGCGCGGGTCGAGCCCACTGGCCGGTTCGTCGAGCAGGAGAATCTGTGGATCGTGCACCAGCACGCGGGCGAGGCCGATCCGCTGCTGCATGCCGCGGCTGAGCGCTCCGATCAACGCACCCTTCTTTTCACTCAGGCCGACCAACTCCAGCACGTCGTTGATCGTCTGCTCGCGCTTGGCCGCACCGATGCGGTAGCACGCCGCGAAAAAGTCGAGGTACTCGGTCACCTCCATATCCTTGTAGACACCAAAAAAGTCCGGCATGTAGCCAAGGATGCGGCGCACCTGATCGGCCTCACTCACCACATCGTGGCCGAGGACCCGTGCCGTACCGGTGGACGGGGTGAGGAATGTGGACAGGATGCGCAGCGTGGTGGTCTTACCGGCACCATTCGAGCCGATGAACCCAAACAGGTCCCCCTTGTTCACCGTGAGGTCGAGGGAGTTGAGGGCGGTCAGGTTGCCGTAATGCCGCGTGAGGCCAAACGTCTCGACGGCAGCGTTGGTGACCGGCGGCAGGTTTGTGGATGGTTCGTCTGACATGAGTGTGAATTCAGTTGCGCTTGGCCAAGCGGATCATTCGGAGTCGGGTAGTTCCAGCGGGATGCGGTAGAGCGTCCACGCTTGGCCAAGTTTCGTTTCAAAAAGTCCGGTGGAAGGGATGGGCGCGTGATCGGCCACCAGCAGAAACAAGACCGCCCCGCCCCGCCCGATCAGTCCCTGAC
>JAPPPH010000390.1 GCA_028817635.1 Verrucomicrobiales bacterium
CAGTGATACCGCCACCGGCGACTTTAACAGGGCCCATGATTGCTTCCTTACGCTGATCGCGGTTCAGGCGGGGGATTAAAAACTCTCCCTCATTAACTGTATCTGCAAGTCGAGGAAATTGGCTGCACTCCCCAAGAAAATCGGAGCGCATGGTGATGATGATGTATAGGGGTAGATTACTTTGTGCACTGGCCTCCAAAAGGAGATTCACAAAAAATGCAGCTTGCTCATCAGTTGCATCATCACTGCGTCGAAACCGGAAAATTTCCTCAAACTGATCCACTACCAAAAGGAAATTGGTTCCCTCTGGTAAATCGCTTTGGCGCATAGCCTCAACAAGCCCCAGGCCACTACGCGTAAGCGTTGCGCGAACTTGGGAGGTAATATCCTCTTCATCGGGATCGTACAGGTCGGCTTCGATGATTGAGTTTGCCAAGTTGGTCAGTGGATCTCCGCCCGGTCGCATAATGGCTGTTTCCCAGCTAGAGCCGGCTCCAGCCATAGTGCCGCTGAGAAGTTCGGGCAATAGACCGGCGCGGACTAGGGAGGATTTACCACTGCCAGATGTACCTACAACGGCAACAAACCGGTTTTTGCGAAGGCGGGTGGTCAATTCGGTGGTCTGTTCATCCCGGCCGAAAAAGAGGTGGTTATCTTCAAACTCAAAGGGGCGTAGCCCTGGGAACGGATTTTTTACTTCGTCGTTCATCGTCTTCGTGAAATTATTTTTTTACTGTGGATATAAATGACTCGAGCGGGGTGGGGTCGAATGTATCCCCTTCCTGAACCACAACCTCGGCGGAGTGTGTGCGGTAGCGTTGTTTGCGCCTGTCCATTGGCGGGGCGAGGTAGACTGTCTTAGCGGTAAAAGGGTTCTCCCGGCCATAACCGGGTGCTTTCATGAGGTTCATGAGTTTCATATCAACCCAGGAACGGTCGGCATTCCCGTAGTAGATCAGCACCGCGTCGCAATGGATCATTTTCTCGATGTGAGCCTGTTTGATATCGGCTTCTTCACCATCGAACATCGGGACCATTACCTCTAGTCCTTGATCGAAGAGATAGTCCTCAAGATCTGCGACCGTCTCGTCATCTTTTGGATCAAATATTAAATAAACTGTTGCAGCACCTTCTGCACTTGGTGTGCCTGATGCAGGGATAGTTGTAGGTGCTGGCTTGGGTTTAGGTTTGAACTTCTCAACCACGTAGTCGCGGAAGTTATCCAACGAATCCTCCATCAACTCCGCGCCGGCGTGTGCCTGGGGATTTTCCCTCAACTCTGTGATGAATTGTTGCTGCCGATCATCGTCGGTAACGATCGGGCGCGGCATCCAGATGAACCGGGCGAAGTCGCCTCCAGCCTGCACCTGCTCAGTGGCAAGGTCGTTCTGGATTTTTGCGATGGAGTGGGCGGCGTCCTCGGGAATCATCCCGTATTTTTGACCCACGAGATGGATCGAATAGTCCGCCTGGCCAAGCATCTCCCGGACAGCCTCGGTGAACTCGTCGCCCGAGGTGGGCAACGGTCGATCCGGCAGCACACGGTGGCCCCGGTCGCTGAGTTCGCGCATCAGTTTTTCCCGTCCAGCCTGGATGTCCGAGGTCACGGCGGCGAGATAGACGGTTTTGCCTGTCTTGGCCAAGGGTTCGGTTTGCGCTGGGGACGCACTCCCGTCCATTCGTTTAAGAATCTCCGCGATCTCCGAGGCGAGATCGTAAATTCGTGAATAATAATTCTGTTTGGCCCGCGCACCGAACGCCTCGTCGAACTCCACCACACGGCCGGACTCCGGGTCCTGTTCAAAAAACTCAAACCCCAGAATGGCCTCAAAAATCTTGGGAAGATGCTCCGCCGCCTCTTGCTGATTAAACGGTGTTTTGACCACCTTGATCAGTCGGGATTTTTCGCCGACCCGGACTCCGGCTTCACTTTCCGCGGCATCGTAAAACTCGTTCAGCTCCTTGTTGCACCACTCGGACTTGATGTATCGCGGCGAGAGCACGGAGAGCATCACCTTGGCATGTTTGAACTCGT
>JAPPPH010000382.1 GCA_028817635.1 Verrucomicrobiales bacterium
CGTGCAGGATGACGCCGAGGTACATGGCCACCGCCCGAAGAAAATCGAGGCTGTGATACCGGTCGGTTGGGTTGCTTGTACTCATCGGTTGGCCAATGATGGCTTTATGGCGGACGGCGAAAAACGTAGGGAATGGCGAATGGTAATGCAAATTCATTGTGCCCCGGCTGAGTCTTGATTTTCGGGTGGGGGTCTTGAATGGTGCGGGCCGTGTTTGAAGCCTTGGCCATCCTGTTTTCGCAGTCCATTTCCCCGGAAATCTGGGGAGCGGTGTTGGCCAGCGGCATTGTGCTCCTGACTCTGCTGTTCTGGCGACTCCGTGTGCAGCGCCGGGCTAGGTTGGAACAGGCGGCCTTCTCCCGACAACTCATTGCGGTACAGGAGGAGGAGCGGGCACGGATAGCGCGCGAGCTGCACGACGGGCTGGGACAGGATCTGCTGGTGATCAAAAACACCGCCGCCGTGGCCGCCTCGAAATGTACCGGCCCGGAACCGGAACACTGGAAACAGGTATCCGATCTCAGCTCAAGCGTGCTTTCCGAGTTGCGTGACATATCTCACGACCTCCGGCCGCCGGTGCTCGACTCGCTTGGCCTGACGCGCGCCCTCCGCAGCATGGCCTCCCAGTTGAGCGAGTCTGCCGGGCTGGAATGTGAGGTGGCGCTCGAGGATATCGACGATCTGCTTCCGCCGGAGGTGGAGATCAGCCTGTACCGGGCGGCGCAGGAGCTGGTCGGCAATGCGGTGCGACACTCGAATTGTGCCGTGATCAAGCTGTTGGCCAAGCCGGTCAGCGGTGAGGTATTACTTCGGGTCAGCGATGATGGTTCGGGCTATTCCCCGGGGCGCTTGGCCAAGCGCGGGCTCGGGATCAACAGCGTGCGCGAACGGGTGGCACTGCTCGGCGGCGAGTATCACGTAGACACGGCAAAACACCAGGGAACACAGGCAACCGTTCGCATCCCCATCCCGGAAAAACCACTCACGCCGGGGGAACAACAGCGGCAGCGGCAGCGCTTGGCCATCTCGGGTGGCGTTGCGCTCGCGGTGTTGCTGACTGGCATCCTCTGGCTGGTTGCGCCGGGGCAGTCAGACGACTCTGCAGAAGTGCAGGCCCGGGTGGAAGCCGCGAGAGCGACCATCCACCAAGCGCTTGGCCTGCCGAAAACCATCCCGGCCAAGCCGGTCGAAGCGAGCGACAGCAACCAACCGGCTCTCCCCGAAAAACCGGAGGGCGTCAGCGAGCAGGCCTTCGCCGCGTTCAACGAGGGTATGCGGTTGCGGTATTTGTTTGAACGGGAGAATCTACTCAAGACCGAAAAACATTTCAGCGAGGCAGTACGGCTGGCACCTGATTTCGCCGAGGCCCACGCGCAACTGGCCATGACGATTAGCAACTGTGCCGCGCTTGGGATGCATGAATCGATCGACTCATTCCGGGAGGCCGAGCGGCACGCCGAGGAGGCGATGCGCCTGAATCCCGACAACGCCACAGCCTGGTTTGCCCTCGCGAATATTCAGCTTCACCACCACTACAATCCGACACAGGCGATGCATCTGTTGCAAAAGGCAATCGAGATCGATCCTGACTATGCCCAGGCGTACTCCAAGCTCGCCATCGTTAAATACGTCCTTGGCGACCTGAACGGGGCCGGGCATTCAATCAACACCGCACTCGAGCTTGAACCGAACAACGGGATGTTCACCGTCACGCTGGCAGACATCTACGAACGGTACCTGTATCACAACCGCGTCCCGTTCGGGCATAAACTGATCCGGGATCAACTCAGGGCCGGGCTAACGATTGAGCCGAGTTACACCTTTTTGCACGACCGGATCCTGATGACCTATTACCACGAGGGGAACTACGAGCGTGGCATGGCGTACATGGAGGCGAACGGCCTCGACAAAAAAAAGGACAACCGGGTTTGGCTGTACCTGATCGGCGCAAACTGGAAGATGGGCAACCGTGCTGAGTCGGATCGGCACATGCGGGAGTTTCAGGAATACATACTTAGCGGGAACGGAGCCAAGCGCTTTCTCGCAATCGCTCATGCCGAGCGGGGAGAGGGTGCCGAGTCCCTCCACTGGCTGGAGCAATCCCGATTGGCGAAAGAACCGTTCCTCCTGTTCACGCTGGGATTGATCGAGCCGGAACAACACACCTGGAACAAGCCGGGGATGAGCGACAAATTGAACACATTTAAGGCCGACATCGGCTTGAGTCTGCCGCTTGTGGGTCAGTAGTCCCACGTATTGACACTGCGATTACATTTGGGGGGCAAGTATCGTATGGATACTCATATCAATCCAACAGATCATTGAGCGACGAACAAAAAACACGAATCGTCATCGCCGATGACCACACGCTTTTTCGCGCTGGGCTGAGGGCGGCTATCGAGCAGGAACCGGGCTACACCGTGGTCGGCGAATCGATCGATGGCGAAGAGGCGCTGCAACTCGTGCTCAAGACTCAACCGGACGTGTTGGTCACCGACATCAACATGCCTGGCCTCAACGGCATCGACCTCGCGCGAAAAGTGATCGAGTCCGACGCCCCCACCGAGGTGATCCTGTTGACCATGTACAACGACGCCGAGTTCGTCCGCGAAGGCATCCACCGCGGTGCGATGGGATACCTGCTCAAGGACGGTGCCACCGGAGAAATCGTTCAGGCCATTGAGTCGGCCCGAAACAAACAATTCCATCTTGGTGAAGGCGTCCGCCAACCCAAAGATCTGCCGGTCTCAGGCGTGAACGAAAAGCCCGAACCCAAGTCGGGAGTCGAGGCACTCTCCCCCACCGAGCGGCGCGTGGTGCTGATGATCGCGCAGGAATTTACCAGCGCGGAGATTGCCGACCAACTCCGCATCAGCGTTCGCACCGTCGAGACCCATCGACTCAACGCCTCGCGCAAGCTGGGCCTCTCCGGCGCGAACAGCCTGCTGCGATTCGCCCTCGCCAACAGCTACGAACTCGAGGCCCTCATCGACTAAACCAAGCGCTTGGTTAAAAAAACGCAGAGCGCTTGGCCAAGCGCGGACTGCAACTTCCTTCTCCCTATGAGGGAGAAGGTGGCCGAAGGCCGGATGAGGGTGGAAGCATTTTTCACGAAAAATAAGAAACGGTTTCAGACTCGCCGTTTCCACCCTCACCCTGCCCTCTCCCTCAAGGGAGAGGGTGTTTAGTGTGCCCACGCAAAAACCTTCGTGTGCTTCGTGTGCTTCGTGGTTAATTCAAAGCGCTTGGCCAAGCGCGGCTTGTTTGCCCGAGGCGATCACACTAGCCTGCCGCCATGTCATTGCCGGTCATTACCGTGGAACAAATGCGCCGCTGGGAGGCGGCCACGTGGGAGTCCGGCAAAACCGAGGCCGAGGTCATTGCCAGGGTCGGCGAGATCGTGGCCAGGCGGGCACTTGAACTGACCCAAGCAGGCGACACCATTCTGTTACTCGCCGGCAAGGGCCACAACGGCGACGACGTCCGAGCCATGGCAAACCACCTGCCCGAGCGCGACGTCAGCCTGCTCAGCGTCACCGACCCGGCCAAGACACTTCCCAATCTCGCGACCGCCCTTGACCCCAGACCGGCACTGGTCGTCGATGGCCTGTTCGGGATCGGTCTCAACCGCGTGCTCGATGCCGACTGGATGCAGATCATTTCGCAGCTCAACGCCAACCGGCTACGGGTGCTCTCGGTGGACGTGCCGTCCGGGGTCGATGCCGCCACCGGCGAAATTCAGGGGGCAGCCATCCGTGCCGAGGAAACGCTAACTCTCGGCGCCCCGAAGACCGGCCTGCTTCACAGTGCGGCTGCGGATTATGTCGGACGGCTGAAAGTCGCACCGGAGATCGGACTGGTGCCGTGCGTGACGACCAGCGAGTTGCAGCTTGGCCAAGCGGAGGATTTTATCGGATTCCCACCGCCCCGGCCGGCAGGTGGCCACAAGGGGACGTTCGGCCACGTGGGCATCATGGCCGGCAGCCTTGGCTTTCACGGCGCCGCTGTACTCGCCGCACGCGGTGCCTCGCGCGCGCAGCCGGGCCTCATCACGCTGCTGACGCCGGAGGACGTGTTCGTGCCGGTCGCCTCGCAACTTCAAAGTGTGATGGTGCAGCCGCTCGTGCCGGGGGAGATCACCATCAAGTCGATCACCACGCTACTCGTCGGCCCCGGCATGGCCTCCGTTCGACTGCCGGACGATTTAAAAAACACCACCGACGGTATGTGGCACGAGTCGTCCGTGCCGATGGTCGTCGATGCCAGCGCACTCGACTGGCTCAGTGCCGGTGCTGTGCCGGAGAAATCGATCCGGGTGATCACCCCCCACCCCGGCGAGGCGGCCCGGCTGCTTGGCACGACCACCGCCGAGGTGCAAGCCGACCGGGTGGAGGCGCTGCAGGCGTTGTCTGCCAAGTTCGGCAACTGCCATGTGGTGCTCAAGGGGAGACACACGCTCATCGGCCAAGCGGAGGGCACGGTATACGTGAACGCCACCGGCAACCCGGCGCTTGGCCAGGGGGGCAGCGGCGATCTGCTGGCCGGTTACCTGTCCGGGCTGCTCGCGCAACCGCTGTTGCAGGAAAACGTCGGGCAGGCGATCCGCTTCGCCGTCTGGCAGCACGGAGCCGCAGCGGATGCGCTGAGTGACTCCTCCCAAAACTGGACGATCGAGGACTTGGCCAACTGGATTGGCGGTAAACAGCCGTAAAAACTCCCGTCCCTGCCTTTACTGGCCGACAGATTTGACCTACGTTTCGGCGTTTGGCGCCCATTCCGGGCGTCCCGCTTGGCCAAGCGCGCCGGGCAATCGATCACGAATTTGAAAAAGATGAAATTGACTCAACTCAACCGCTACACCGGCCTGTTGGCCACCGCAGCCATCGGGTTATTTGCGGCACCTGACAAGATCACCGCTCAGGATGGCCCCGAGAGTGTCATCACCACTCCGATCAAGGCGCTCGAGGAAAAGGATCCCAAGCTGCTTTGGGAGATGCTGCCTGCGAGTTATCAGAGCGACATCAACGGAGTGGCGCAGGAGTTCGCCAAGAACATGGACGCCGAGCTTTGGAATGCCGGTGTCGGCCTGTTGAAAGAAGTCGGCGCGTTGCTTGATGCCCAGAAAGAGTTGCTCGCGAAAATGAGTGCCGAGAGCGACCCCAACACAAACCCCGAGGAGGCCAAGCAGGCCATGGAGGTGCTCGCCAAGGTGATCAAAAAGTTCGCCGAGAGCGAGCTGGGCAGCCTCGACAAGATGAAGTCGATCGACCTCGGCAAGGTCGCTGACACATTCGGGAAGGATATTTTGAACCTTGCTGAGGAAACCGCCAAGCTCACCGGTGAAACAGACCCGTTCCAACTCGCGGCCCTGAAAGCGATCAAGGTAGAGGTCGTCAATCAGGACGGCGACAACGCCACGATCAAGGTCAGCGGTCTGCCGGAGGTCGATCTCTCCGGGTTGCAGGGCGGACTGCCCCCGGGCATTCCCGGGCTGCCGGGCGGCCTCGACGGGGCCCCGATCCCGGATTTTTCCACATTCGAAAACGGGGAACAGAAACTCACCAAGGTCGAGGGCAAGTGGGTCCCGGCCGAAGTGGTGGACGACTGGAAGGCCGGCATCACGGAGGCAAAACTGGGCCTGAGCGAACTTGGCAACATCCCGGCCCTGGACAAGCAGATGGCCGTCTCGATGATCGGGTCGCTCACCAAGGCACTCGGTGGCATGAAGACGGCGAAGAACGAACAGGAATTTCAAATGGCCATGCTTGGTGCCATGGGTGCGGCAATGGCCGGCGCCACCGGCGCGGGCGGGCTTGAAGGCTTCGGCGGCCCCGGAGGCGCGCCTCCGGGTTTCGGGGGACCGGGCGCGGTCGAAGTCAGCCCGGCACAGCAGGCGCAGGCACGCAAACTTGCCGAGGGCCAGATCAGTCTTTCCAACGGAGACGTCATTGAGGGCGAAATCTCTGATGTGAATGCAGACGGCATTGTTGTTCGTGTGAAGGTTGGAGGGTTTTCCAAGCGCGTAAACTGGATGCAACTCACCCAGGAAAGTCTCAAAAAAGTCAGGAAACTTGGCAGGATGGATAAACAGCGATATGGCGTAAAGACCAAGTCAGGCTGGATTGGCGCGAATCATTTCGTGGAACCATTCATCGAGCCGGAAGAATGGCAGATGGAACAAAGCGAATACCCCGAGGGCGTGGACAGCCTCCCTGACACGGGCGCACCCAAGAACGCCGAAGTGACCTCAAAGCTGGCGGCGTATGGCTCGCCGGGCGGTACCGGAATCCTCGTCGCAGTGGCCATCGGCAGCCTCGTGGCCGGGCTCGGCGTGGCGTCGTTCAAGGAATCCAACGTAGCCCTTGCCGGGGTGATCTCGTTCGTGTTGCCCATCATCGGGCCGCTGCTGCTCCTCGCCAAGCCGAAGGTCGAGTACGAGTACGAGGGCGACGAGGATGATGACGCGTATTACGATGAAGAACCGGAAGCCCCAGCCGGTGCGGTCATGGGCGATACCGGCGGCGGAGCCGTGGCCGGCATGCTGCCGGAGGCCAAGAAGATGAGCTTCGCCCAATCCGGCCCGAAGAAACAGACCAGCACCGAGGCACAGTCGTGGGATCGCGACGACACCCGTTTCGACCGCTCGTTTTTCCAAAACAACTTCCCGAACTACTTCAAGGTTGTCCTCGGTGCGGCCGAGCGCAACATGGCGTTGGCCATCCGAACCGGAAAACGCGAGTACGTTGGCCAGCGCATCAAGCGTATTTCCGGCGCCGACCTGCACATGGAACTGCTCAGCGGCAAGGAGCAGAAAATTTCATTCAGCGAAATCGGCTCAGTAGACTTGCGCCCGAAATAGTTAACGGAGTATATCCCGCTTGGCCAAGCGCTTGGCCAGGCGAAAAAAAATGAAAATAAGAGCGATCCTCTTGTTCGGTTCACCCGGTGCCGGCAAGGGTACACAGGGGAAAATTCTCGGCCGAATTCCGAACTACCTCCACGTCTCCAGCGGCGAACTGTTCCGCAACCTGCGCGTGCAGAATCCGCTTGGCCAGTTGTTCATCGACTACGCCTCACACGGCAACCTCGTGCCGGACGAGCCCACGATCAAGCTGTGGCGCGACGACATCGAAAACCGCATTCGCAACGGACAGTTCAACCCGGAGACGGATACCGTCCTGCTCGACGGCATCCCCCGCAACGTCAATCAGGCCAAGCTGCTTGAGGACCGAATCTACGTCGCCGGCATCCTGAATCTTTACTGCCGCGACCTCGACATCATGGTCGAGCGACTGCAGGCACGGGCCCTCAGGCAAAACCGGCTCGACGACGCCAACCTCGAGACCATCAAAACCCGCCTTAAGGTCTACGAGGACGAAACCAAACCGTTACTCGACCACTACGGCGAGGATCTCGTGCACACCATCGACTCTACTCAGTCTCCCGTGCTCGTACTGCGCGACACGCTTGAGGTCCTGGCCGAGATCGAGGCGCCCTGACCTTCACCGTGGCCAAGCCGATACGAGTCGTTTACATGGGGACGGCCGACTTCGCCTGCCCCAGTCTGGCTGCGCTTGACGACTCACCTCTGGCCGACGTGCTCGCCGTGGTCACCCAACCGGACCGCCCCAAGGGCCGACAACTCATCCCCCACCCTCCGGCAGTCAAGGTCGAGGCCGAGCGACGCAACCTGCCGGTGCACCAGCCGGAACGCTTGCGGAACGGTTTTGAATTCCTCATCGGCCTTGAGCCGGACCTGATCGTTGTTGCTGCATACGGCCAGATACTGCCGCAGGCCGTTCTCGACCTGCCCAAGCACGGCTGCATCAACGTCCACGGTTCATTGCTCCCGCTCTACCGTGGAGCCGCACCGATTCAGCGTGCCATCCTAGACGGCCACACGGAAACCGGCGTCACCATCATGGAGATGGAAGCCGGACTCGACACCGGCGCGATGATCAGCAAAGTCAGCACCCCGATCGAGCCGGCCGACAATGCCCAGACCCTGCACGACCGCTTGGCCGAAATCGGTGCCACGCTGCTCATTGAAACGATCCCCGAATACGTTGCCGGTGAGATCACCCCTGTGCCGCAGGACGACTCACAGTCCACACACGCCGCAAAGATCACCCGCGACATGGGCCGGGTTGACTGGTCAAAAACGGCGACCGAAATCTGGAATCAGGCCCGAGCATTCACCCCCTGGCCCGGCGTGTTCACCCACCTCAACGGCAAGCTGCTCAAGCTGTTGGAAGTTGAGCCGGCGGATGCCACCGGCCTTGCACCGGGTGCGCTTGGCCAAGCGGATGCCGACGGCATCCTTGTTGGCTGCGGCGAAGGCTCGTTACGGATCAAGCGCCTTCAAAAAGAGGGGGGCAAACGACTGACAGCCGACGCCTTCCTCGCCGGCAATCCCCTGCCACCGGGAACAGTGCTCGGATAAATTGCCGCTTGGCCAAGCGCGGTTTTTGGCCGAAAATCGGCCGCATGGAAACGGTGGTTGAACAGGCCCTCCCCGACGCCAACGGGCGCTTTGGCGAATACGGCGGGCGCTACGTCCCGGAAACTCTCATGCACCCGCTGCAGGAACTCGAGGACGAGTATTTCCGCGCGCAGCAGGATCCGGAATTCCAGACCGAGCTGCAGTATTACCTCCGCGAATTCTGTGGTCGCCCCACCCCGCTCTACCACGCCGAACGACTCACCCGCGACCTTGGCGGCGCGAAAATTTACCTCAAGCGCGAGGATTTGCTGCACACCGGCGCCCACAAAATCAACAACGCCATGGGGCAGATTCTGCTGGCCAAGCGCATGGGCAAAAAACGCATCATCGCCGAAACCGGCGCCGGGCAGCATGGCGTGGCCACCGCCACCGTCGCGGCGATGTTCGGGTTCGAATGCGTCATCTACATGGGCGCGGTCGACTGCAAACGGCAGGCGCTCAACGTCTTCCGGATGCGCATGCTCGGCGCCACCGTCGTGCCGGTTGATGCGGGACAAAAGACGCTCAAGGAAGCCGTCAACGAGGCCATGCGGGACTGGGTGACCAACGTGCGCAACACTCACTACATTCTCGGCACAGCCTACGGGGCGCATCCGTACCCAGTCATGGTGCGCAACTTTCAGCGCGTGATCGGCGACGAGGCACGCCGCCAAATCCTCGAGCAGGAGGAGCAACTGCCCAACCGTCTGATCGCCTGTGTCGGCGGCGGCTCCAACGCCATCGGCCTGTTCTATCCGTTCGTTGGCGACGAGAGCGTTACCATGACCGGTGTTGAGGCCGGCGGCGAAGGCATCATCGATGGAAAACACGCGGCGCGATTTCAGGGTGGCGGACTCGGCGTGCTGCAGGGCACACGCTCGTTCGTCCTGCAGGACGAGGCCGGCCAGATTCAGTTGACCCACAGCGTCTCGGCCGGCCTCGATTACGCGGCGGTTGGCCCCGAACACGCCTGGTTGCGCGACATCGACCGCGCGGAGTACACCTACGCCACCGACGACGAGGCGCTGGCGGCGTTCCAGCGCTTGGCCAAGCTCGAGGGGATCATCCCCGCGCTCGAGTCCAGCCACGCGATCGCCGAAGTCATCAAGGCCGCACCCAGCATGCGCGCCGACCAGATCATCATCGCCAACCTCTCCGGCCGCGGCGACAAGGACGTCGCACAGGTCGCCGACCTCATCACCCTCTAGCGCTTGGCCAAGCGCGGCAGCAGCCATGAATCAAGTCGACGAAATGCGGATGGATAAATGGTTGTTCGCCGTGCGGCTGTTCAAGACACGGGGACAGGCGGCGGACGCCTGCCGAGGCGGCAAAATCAAGCTCAACGACACCGCCGTCAAGGCAGCCAAAACCGTCCGGGTCGGCGACACCGTCAGCGTCCGGCAAAGCCCGATGGTGCGCTCGCTGAAAGTGATCGGCCTCACCGAGCACCGCGTCGGAGCCAAACTCGTCGAGAATTTCGCAGAGGACATCACGCCCAAGTCCGAATGGGAAAAACTCCACAAGGCCAAGCGCGAAGGGAGTGACACGCGCAACAAGGCGCAGGGCCGCCCCTCCAAGCGCGAGCGGCGGTTGATCGATCAATTCATGGAACTGGGAGACAACGCATGAGTGACGTAAAAACCATTAAGCAAGGCTTCATCCGCGCCGCCGCATTCATGGGAGTGGTCGGGGTCATCCTCGCCATCGACACCCTCACCGGGGATTTTTTGTCTAATCTACTTGGAATCTATCCGAGAAGGCTATCCGGTTTGGATGGAGTAATCTTCGCGCCGCTTTTGCACGGAGATTTTGGCCACTATTCGGCTAACTTCATCCCGATGGTCGTGTTGCTCGGGTTACTATTCGCAAATCCAAATTACAAACCATGGCGATCTCTCGCCTGCATTTGGATCGTTGGTGGGATCGGAACTTGGATAATCGGACGTCCTCCCACTCATATCGGAGCCAGTATCGTCATTTTCGGGTTAATCTCTTTTTTAATCGTGGCCGCATTGCGGCTCCGAAGTTTCCGCTCGATCGCGATCAGTATAATAGTCTTCCTTGTGTACGGCGGTACGATGATTTTCGGCATCTTACCTCCGATAGCTTCAGACGGAGCGGTCTCTAGAATTTCATGGGAGGGCCACCTATCGGGCGCCATAGGGGGCGTCATCGCCGCTTGGCGAGTGCGAAGCTGAATAGGGGTGGATCGGACACAGTTTTGCGGACTCGCAGGCTCGTCCCTCCATCTCACAGACCAAGCGTAAAACTGGAGGGACGAGCCTGCGAGTCCGCTTGGCCAAGCGCAAGAGGTGGGGCTGGCTCTCCGAGCCGGCCTAAGTCGAGTCTTACGTTGAGGACGGCTGAGACAGCCGTCCCTTGTATCTTCGTTTTGCCCGATGGGTTAGTCT
>JAPPPH010000242.1 GCA_028817635.1 Verrucomicrobiales bacterium
GGGGGGGGTGGTGCAGGCTGCATTGGATCGCCTCGATAACATTTTAGGCGGCCATGTGTACGAAGGCTCTGCTGTCGCGGACGGTGTTCCGGAGAAGGGGCGGTTTGTCATGGTCGGCCCGCTTGTGATGTTCACCGGCAATGGTGGTCAGTCCGGCCTGGCTGAACAGTTACGGGGCACGACCGAGGCGAGCCTTATTGATCTGGAGGATGAGGTGTTCGCCACTGGCATTTCCTCCACCATCAACAGCGGTGCGGGCGAATTGCCATTCGACTCGACCATGGGGAACGCCCTGAAAATCAAACAGGTCGAGGAGACTTGGTGGGAACATATCAACAAGGGCGGCGTGGTGATTTGGCCGTTGCTGGCACTGGGCCTGGCCGCTGCGTTGGTTGCGTTGATCAAGTGGATTCAGTTGTCAGCGTTGAAGCAGGTTCGCCCAAGCGATCTGCAGGCTGTGCTGGACAAGGTGAATGAAAATGATACCGCCTCCGCGCTCGCCTTGGCCAAGCGCGTCAAGGGGCCAGCCGGAGAATTACTCGAGACGGCAATTGAGAACACCGGCCAAAGCAGGGAACTGTTGGAAGAAATCCTGTATGAGCGCATGCTCCACACCAAGCCGAAGCTGGATCGGTTTCTGCCGTTCATCTCGCTGACAGCCGCCACGGCCCCGCTGCTGGGATTACTGGGGACGGTGACCGGCATGATCAATACCTTCAAATTGATCACCGTGTTTGGCACGGGCGATCCCAAGCGGCTTTCATCCGGCATCTCCGAGGCGCTGGTGACGACTGAGTACGGGTTGATCATCGCGGTGCCCTGCCTGTTGATGTTTGCGTTCCTTTCGCGCAAGGCAAAGGGCATCCTCGCCAGCATGGAGCAGACTGCGGTTGGTTTCGTGAACGGGTTGGCTCCAAGGAATTAAAGGTCGATGGAGAATTTGACTGAGTTTGTTTGGACGACCTGGAAATCGGGCGGGGTGGTGATGTTTCCGTTGGTGCTCGTGGCGTTGTTGATTTACACGGTGGCGACCAGTCTTTTGGTAAACTTTCGACAACGGCGATTTCGGCACCTTAAGGATGAGACGATCACGAGTTGGGTGGCTGAACCGGAACAGGGCGAGGGCGAGGTTGGGGAGATCATTCGCTACACACAGGATGACGTCCGTAAAGCGGATGAGGTGCATAGCCGGTTTTCCGAGGTGATCGCTTCACGGTTGCCATTTTTCGAGCGACGTCTGATTTACCTGAACACACTGGTAGCCACGGCTCCGTTACTGGGTCTGCTGGGCACGGTGATGGGAATGTTGATGACGTTCAAGGGACTGTCGGTTGGCGGCGGTAAATTGGTGGACGTCGTTGCCAGCGGCATCTCGGAGGCATTGATCACCACCGAGATGGGCCTGTTGATCGCAGTGCCCGGATACTTCATGGCTTACGCGATCAAGCGTCGTAAGGATGAGTACGAGGCGTTTCTGGTGAGGTTGGAGAGTTTGACGCTGCAACATTTCAAGCGAAAGGGGTTTGTAGCGTGAGGGCCAGACGATCCGTCACAGACTCTGACGAGGCGATGGACATCAACATTTCGCCGTTGATCGACATGGTGTTCATCCTCCTGATTTTTTTCATCGTGACCACGGTGTTCGTCGAGGAAACCGGGGTCGAGGTGGAAAAACCGGAGGCGGCCTCCGCTGCGCAGTTGGACAAGAATAGCATTCTGATTGCAGTTACCTCCAAAGGGCAGGTGGTTTACGGTGGAAAAGAGATTGGAGTGAACGGCGTGCGCGCGATCGTGCGCCGTCTGACAACAAAAGAGGACATGCCGGTGATCATTCAGGTGGACGAGGGGGCCAATGCGGGGCTTGTCGTCCGGGTGATCGATGAGTCCAAACTTGGCGGGGCCAAAAACATCAGCCTGTCCGCCGATCTGCCATAGTGAAATGAGAAAGGTTTTTCAGGCGGAAACAAAGACCAGGGGCGGCTTCGCAACGGGGTTGCTTGGTGGGCTTGTGATTTCCCTCCTGTTATTCC
>JAPPPH010000243.1 GCA_028817635.1 Verrucomicrobiales bacterium
TACCGTTTAAAATGATTCGACTGTTCGGGGGAGTGGAAATTTTGAGTGCAATTGTGGCGCTGGGCCTCGTTTTGGTGCTGACGTTTTCGGTCGATCCAGACAAGCAATTGGCTGATGCCGAGCGGAAGGTTGAAATGAAACGGGCGAAGATTGAGCAGTCAGCGAACCCTACGGAACATCAATCGGAAACGGCGCTTGGCCAAGCGGGGGCGGGGCGGCTTGCTTTTTTTGTGATATGCGGAGCGATCGCGATTTCGGCTATGGTGCTGCCCGGGGTGAGCGGTTCGTTTGTCATGATCTTGCTTGGGGTGTACTTCGATATTCTGCAGGCAGTCAATGAGCGGGACATGGTCATCGTCAGTTTATTTGCACTGGGATGCGGGCTGGGGTTGCTTTTGTTTACCCGATTACTCAAATGGGTGCTGGCCCGGTTTCATGATCCAACCATCTCGTTCCTCACCGGTCTTATGGCTGGATCGCTGGTTGGGCTTTGGCCGTTTCGAAATCATAAAATCGTTGGAGACGACAATGTCGGTTTCGAACGGGTCGACCTCGGCTGGATGATGCCGCCAATGGACGCCAATACTTTTTGGACTGTTGTCGCTTTCCTCGTTGGCTCCGGTCTCGTTATGGCATTTCTGCGTTACGAGGATTCGAAGTCTTAATTCGGAGTTTGTCAACGGGCGTAAAGAATCTTAGTTTACCCCGATGAGCCACGCGTTGTTGGATCAACGAAGCCTTGAATTTGACCGGGAAATTGCCCGGCGACTGCGTCGTGATCCCGGCTTAATCGATTTGGCTCGGCAAAACCTGATGCGCTGGCTGGATCGGCCGAACTTGGCTCCATCCCTTGAGCGTTGCTACCGTGAGTGGCTGGCGATCATTGATGAGTCTCCCATCGACGACATCATTCAACTTCTCGAGGACGACGGAGAAAATGCCCAGCGGTTGCGGCAAAACAGCCCGTTCGTTGGCATCCTGTCGCCGGAAGAGGTTGTGATGATCAAGTCTTATTTCCGTCATGCGACGCAGTGAGCTAGAGCATGTCATTCGAGCTGCCTGCGGGGTGACCGGTGCCAGAGAGATTGTCATAATCGGGAGCTAATCGGTGCTTGGTTTATTTCCCAACGCTCCCGATACGCTGCTCGTTTCCATTGAGGCGGACGTGTTCACATTCCGCGACCCGAGTGATTCGGAACTGATCGACGGGAGCATCGGTGAAAGGTCGATGTTCCATCAATCGTTTGGCTACTACGCTCATGGCGTTGCCGAAGAAACAGCTGCATTGCCGGATGGTTGGGTGGATCGCTTGGTGAGGATCCAAAATGAAAATACCGGGGGAGGGGCCGGGCTTTGTCTGGAAGTCCACGACTTGGCGGTGAGCAAGCTGGTGGCGGGTCGCGAAAAAGATGTCACTTTCATCCGTGAACTGATTGAGCACGGTATGATTCAAGTTTCAGTTTTAAGTAAACGACTTTCCCAGACTGAGATTTCGCCGGTGCAGCGTCAATTGGCGGGAGAACGGCTCGGGGTACTCAGCGGTTAAACCACAAAAAAAGGGCGGCTGATCAGCCGCCCGCAAAAAGGGGTTGCGACGAGTTATCGAAAGGTGATGTCGCTGCCCTGCATCTCGTTTTCGCAGGGTTGATTGATGGGGGCGTCCGCCTCGCGTTCGTTGGTCTCGACGATACTGTTGGCGAGCATGTAGGCCTCGACCTCTTCTCCGCTGACGTCGGCTAGCATTTGCCCGTCGATCTCCACGCAGGGTTGGAGCATTTGCCCGGTTTTCTGAATCATTTCCTGTCTCTGCACCGGATCGTTGATGATGTCACGGTCCTCGAATGGCAGGTCGTATTTGCGCATCACCGCGCGGACTCCCTCACTCCAGCCGCAGGATGGCTTCATGTAGGCGATAATTTTCGGTTTATCCATTTTTACACCTCAAAAGGCACAAACAGATTGCCATTGGGGAATGGTTTGGCAACTTTTTTCTCCTACCGATGTCTCGCCGGATTCTCATCATTCCTGAC
>JAPPPH010000236.1 GCA_028817635.1 Verrucomicrobiales bacterium
CTCATGCACCGAGAAAAACGGCTTGGAATTGGCAAACGATTTGCCATGGGCAAACAGCTCCTGCAGCCGGTTCTCCCGCTGAAAGGTCGAGCTTAGAATCTCCTGTGTCACCCGTTCAACCAGGCTGCTTTCCAATTCGGAATTAGTGATTAGATGCGCCCCGGTGGCCACGGTTTGGATGGTGTCGCGGGGAACGGGGTTGCCCTCAAATTGATAGACACCTCGAGGCACGGAAAACGGCGTCAACTGCAGTTCCATCGCAGCCAGTGCTTCATTATTCGGGATGCTCAGGAATCGGATTTTTCCGGACTTGGCCAACGCGCGAAACACCTCGGCCTGCATCCCGACGGTGATGATCGCCGCGTCCAATTCCCCCTTCTCAAACGCATCAACAATCTCGGTGTATGTCAGGTTTGTATGCCGCTCCTCCACCTCGATCTTGAGGGTCTCCATCAACATCCGGGCCATCGGGTAATCACCAGAGAGTTTCACCCCAAGATTAACACGTTTCCCCTTCAGGTCGGTCAGCGACGCAATGCCGCTCCCCTCCCGGACTGCAATGTGCAGCGGCTGTGAATACAAGTTTGCCACAAACGCCACCTGCTCGAGTCCGGCCGCATCGATCTTCCTCGTTTCATCCTGAAGCAGCCCGGGCTCAAATCGCTTCAACCCGCCGTAGGCACCCGGCTGGAACAACGCAAAATCCGCCTTCCCCTCGGCAACCAGCTTTAGATTTTCGAGCGTCCCCTCCGTCGGGCGCACCTGCGACTTTCTACCAAGCCGTGTCAGTACATTTTGCAGGCTCAACGCAAGCGGCCGGTATAACCCCTGTTCCGGGCCGCCCGCGATGATGATCGTCCGGTTCATGCCCGCCATGCCGACCACAAGCTGGGATAACGGGACGCAAATGAGTAAACCCAACAGGCAGACAGTGATCCATTTACGATTCATCGCGCTGAAATGTAGGCACCCAGCCTATCGCTTGGCCAAGCGGGAAACAAGGATCGGCGCTTGGCCAAGCGACATTTTTTTATGGTCGCCTTGGCCAAGCTCACCGACATTGGGGGTGTGACGGAGACAGCCCTGAGAGGCGCAAGCGTGCTGGTGCTGGAGGACGAACTGCTGCTGAGAAAACAGGTGACGGCCGCCCTCGAACAGCACGAGGCCGACGTGACCGCCGTCGGTACAGTCGACGAGGCACGACGAATGATCGCCTCGCTGCCGTTCGACTTTGCCCTGCTCGATGTCAACCTCCCCGATGGGCTAGGCACCGACCTGCTCAGCGACAGGGTCTTTTCCCCCAACACAGCCGTGGTCGTCTGCACCGCGGAGGGCGGGGTGCAGGGTGCAGTCGAGGCCATCCGCAACGGAGCACAGGACTACCTGCAAAAACCGATCGACCCGAACGTGCTGCCGATGATCCTGCAGCGCGCCAAGGCTGGTCGCCAGTCGGCCCGCCTCGCCGAGCACGAACGCCGCAACCCCGATGCCACCGGCGAACAAATATTCTTTGGCGATGCGCTGTCCGGTTTTCGGCAGCAACTCGACAAGATCATCGCCGCGGACGAGCGACTCGGCACAAACCTCTCTCCGGTATTGATCGAGGGCGAAACCGGCACCGGTAAAACCAGCATCGCCCGCTGGCTTCACCACCACGGCCCTCGCGCCACCGGGCCGCTGGTCGAGGTGAACTGCCCCGCCCTGCCGGAAAGCCTCGCCGAGTCCGAACTGTTCGGCCACGAACGCGGTGCCTTCACCGATGCCAAGACCGCTCGCATGGGCCTGTTCGAGGCGGCCAAGGGCGGCACGCTGTTCCTCGACGAACTGGCCAGCCTGTCGCTTGGCCTTCAGGCCAAGGTGCTCAAGGCGATCGAGGATCGGCGCATCCGGCGACTGGGCGGCAACAGGGAGATCGACGTCGACGTCCGCATTATCGCCGCCAGCAACCGCGACCTTGGCCAAGCGGTCGCAGCGGGTGAATTTCGTGACGACCTGCACCATCGACTCAGTTTGTTCCGACTGAAAATTTCGCCTCTGCGCGATCGCGGAGACGACATCCTGAAACTCGCAGAGGATTTGCTGATGCAACTCTGCCAGCGACATCGCGTTGCGCCAAAGCCGATCAGCAAGGACGGACGAGCGCGGCTGCTGGGTCACGCGTGGCACGGCAACGTCCGCGAACTCAGCCATGAGCTGGAGCGAACAATCGTGTTCGAGGACGGGGACGAATGGGAATTCGCTGCCCTGCCCGGCGGCAACGAACCGACCAATCCGCCCGGCTGCAGTGACGGGTTGCTCAACGCTGTATTTGAATTTCCGCCGGAGGGTTTTTCACTCGAGGGCACCATCAACGAAATTATCCAACGCGCCATTGACCAATCCGGAGGCAACGTCTCCGCCGCCGCCCGCCTCCTCGGCGTCCCCCGCGACTACATCCGTTACCGCCAAAAAAACACGGGGAAGTAACGGCGATCCACTACCGGTTCAACTGACGCAGCACATATTTACCCCGCAGATCGGTCTCAAGGTTGACCGGGTCACCGACCTTCCGGGTGCGCAGATTGGTCACCTTGCGCGTGTGCGGGATGATCCACACGGCAAAACCGCGCTTGCGCAACTTCGCCACCGTGAGGCTGATGCCGTCCACAGCCACCGAGCCTTTCGGCACAAAACCGCTCATCAATCCGGCCGGCGTGTCCACATCCAGCAGCCAGTCCTTGCCCTGTTTTTCCCACTTGCGAATCTTGCCGACTGCATCGACGTGGCCGGTAACGAAATGCCCCCCCATCCGTTGGCCGAGCGCCAGCGCGCGCTCGAGATTCACAACCGAGCCGCGCTTCAGCGCACTGAGGTTGGTCACATCCCAGCTCTCCCGCAACAGGTTGAATTCAAATCCCCTCGACTTGCCGCGACGGGTGATCTTCGTCGCAGTGAGACAGCAACCGTTCACGGCGATGCTGTCACCGACCTGCGTGTCGCCGAGACAAACATCGGCAGCCACCGCGAGTGTCACGGAATCCCTACCGTGCTCGATCGCGGTGATCGTCCCTGTTTCCTCAACGAGTCCGGTGAACATATCGTGTCAGGCGCGGGCGACGCGCGCGGTGAGCATCAGGTCGGGGCCAAGATTTCGCCAGCGGATTTTTTCCAGCGCCAACCCGGCCGCCAGCGGCAACCCCTCACCCGCCACTCCGGTGCGTGCATCGCGGCCGCCAAGAATCTTGGGTGCATAAAAAAAGGCGACCTGATCCACGAGACCCGCCTCAACAAACGCGGCGTTGGTTTCGCCCCCGCCCTCGACCAGCAGACTCGTGACGCCCTGCTTGGCCAAGCGCCTGAGCAGTGGCCTCAATGAAAAACCCCGCTTGGCCAAGCGACAGGTCATCACCTCACACCTGGTCTTGAGCTTGGCCAAGCGCTTGGCCGGAGCATCGGCCGAGACGACCACGGTCGTAGCCGAGGCCAATTCGTCGTTGAGCGCTCTGGCATCGAGGGGTATTCGGGCGCGTGGATCAAGCACGATGCGACGCAGCTCCGGGCCACGCCACTCCGCCTTGGGCCGCCGAACATCGCGGACGGTCAGCGAGGGGTCATCGGCAAGGATCGTGTTGACACCCACGACGATGGCATCGGCCACGTGTCGCAACTTCATGCCCTCCCGCCGGGCCAACGGGCCGGTGATCCATTTGGATTCACCGCTGGCCGTGGCAATTTTTCCATCGAGCGTCATTGCCGCCTTCACCGTCACCCACGGCAGACCGGTGGTAATCCAATGATTAAAAACGGCGTTCATCTCGGTTGCCCGGTCGGCGAGCAATCCATGCTCCACGGTCAACCCGTTGCGCCGGAGTTTTTGAAACGCCCGACCGGCGTGGCTCGGGTTCGGATCCGTCGCCGCAACAACGACCCGATCAATCCCCGCATCAACGATGGCCTGCGTGCACGGCGGCGTGCGGCCGGTGGTGGAACACGGCTCGAGCGTGACATAGAGCGTGGCGCCGCGGGTCGAATGGCCGTTTTTCACGGCGTCCTCGATGGCGTTCACCTCGGCGTGTGCCAACCCAGCCCGCCGATGCCAGCCGCGACCGATGATCCTGCCCCGCCGTACCAACACCGCACCGACCAATGGGTTCGGTGACGTCTCCCCCTTAGCCCGCTTGGCCAAGCGCAGCGCCTCCCGCATCCACTGTTCGTCAGTGCTCAAGGTCGGTCAGCGCACCTGATTGTTGGTGCCGAGGAGATCGTTCAACGCACGGTTGGCCACGCGGACGATGTACTTGTTCGGCTGGTCGATGAGCGCCTTTTTCAACTCCGGGATTGCCGGTCGTGCCTGCTCCTCCATTTCATCGAGCACGATCGCCGCCTGCAGCCTCGCCCACTGGTGAGGCCCGGCAAGCGCTTTTTTCAACGTGGGTAGCGCGTCCGTCGGCTCGCCCATTCGTGCCAGCGCACGACCAGCCGCGATACGCACGCTCGCAGATGAATCGCCAAGCGCCTTGCGCATCGCGCCCGTGGCTTGAGAGTGGTTCGTCGGGGAGATGTTGCCCACGCCGGTCGCACCCCAGTAACGCACCGCGGCATCGGGATCATCCATCGCTGCGAGCAACCTTGGGAGCGCGGTCGGGCCGGAGGAAGCCAGCGCGGCGGTTTTGCCCAGTCGAGTCATCACGGCAGTGCTGCCGTCCTGCCGAAGGATGTCGTAACGGGCGCCGTGCATTTTTTCACGCGCAATAATTTCCGGCTCGGGCAACAGGCCGATGTCGCGCGTCTCACGAACCCAGCGGTAATGGGCCTCGCGCATCGTTTTCAAACGATTGGCGTGCTCAGGTTTCGACGCGAGGTTGTTCACCTCGTGCGGATCGTTTTCCAAATCGTATAACTCCTCGACCGGTTTGCGACCTGCCGAAAAAAGCCGCGCCGCGCCGGACAAGCCACCGCTTTTTTCAAGCCGCCGAATCTCCTTCATCGTTGCCCCCTTTTCCGGCGTGTTCATGTATTGGTAGTACGGCTTGAGCGGTTCGTAGTTGCGGATGTAGCGGAAACGGCTGTCGCGCACCATGCGAATGATGTCGTAACGCTCGTCCATCCGGTCGCGCGCCCCGTAGACGTATCGCCGCGGCGCACCCAGTTTTCCGCCGAGAAAAGCGCGGCCCTGCATGTGCCCGGGAACATCGATGCCGGCAAGATTCAGCACCGTCGGCGCGAAATCAATCGAACTAACCAACTGTGAGTCGACGGAGTGTGGCCTGCCCTGTTTGCCTTTGCGAATGCTCTCCGGGATTCGAACGATCAACGGAATGCGCGTCCCGGAATCGTACAGCCAACGCTTGGCCCGCGGCAGCCCGACCCCGTGGTCGCTCCAGAAAAAAACGATTGTGTTGTCCGCCTCGCCGGATGCCTCGAGCGCGCGCAGATGCTCGCCGACCCACGCGTCCATCGCGGTGATCAACTCGTAGTTGCGTTTCCAATCCTCCCGCACCACCGGCGTGTCGGGGTAGTACGGCGGCAACTTGAGCGTGCCGGGATCCTGCCGTTGCGACGGCTTTAGATTCTCCGTGACCGACCGATACTTGGACTCCCCGGCAATGCCGCTCTCGTGGCAACCGCCGAAGTTGAACACCGCGAAAAACGGCTGACCGGCTTTGCGGTTTTTCCAATGCGCCCGACCGCTGGAAGCATCCCACGTCTCTTTCGGTGCGGAAAACTGGTAGTCGGTTTTGGAATTGTTTGTGCAATAGTAACCGGCCTCGCGGAGGAGAATAGGGAACGGCTTCACGAATGACGGCAGCTTGGCGTTGCACCGCATGTGGTGAGTGCCAAGCGTGGTCTGGTACATGCCGGTGATGATGCCGGACCGGCACGGCGCACAGACCCCCGCCGTGGTGAAGGCGTGGGTGTAGCGGACGCCCTGTTTGGCCAAGCGATCGAGATTCGGGGTGATCGCACGGTCATCACCGTAGCATCCCAAATGCGGACTGATGTCCTCGGCCGACAGCCAGAGGATGTTCGGCGGCTTGGCCAAGCCGGCCGGCGCCTGGCCAAGCGCGGCCAAGCAAATCGCGACAAAAATAAAACGCATCGTCATGCCGAAAATCTACCGGCTCTCCACCGGCATCGCACTCCGAAAAAACCAAGCGCTTGGCCAAGCGCAGCGGCCGCTCAGGGATAAAGCAACGCCTGCGACCACGAGCCATCCGCTTGGGCGGTATAGAGCAGGCGCTCGTGCAGCCGGGCATCGGCGTTCAGCCAAAACTCCACCTCGCCGGGCTGGAGCAGCCAGCCGGACCAATGGGGCGGACGCGGCACATCACTGCCCTCGGGGTACTTCGCCCGGTACTCCATCACGCGTTGCTCAAATTCACCGCGGCTTGCCATCGCAGAGGATTGCAGCGACGCCCAGGCGCCCACCTTGCTGGCGTGGTCGCGACTCGCGAAGTAGGCGTCCGCTTCCTCGTCGCTGACGAGGGTGACACTCCCGGAGATGCGAACCTGTCGACAAAGATTCTTCCAATGAAAACACATCGACGCCTTGGGATTCCCCCGCAATTCTCCCGCCTTGCGGCTGTTCATGTTGGTGTAAAACACGAACCCGGCCTCAGACGCCCCCTTCAGCAACAGCATCCGTACGCTTGGCTGACCGGCGGCATCCACCGTAGCCAAGGCGAAGGCAGTGGGATCGTTGAGTTCGGCTTCGCCGGCTTCCGCAAGCCAGCGCTGGAAAAGAGGAAGTGGGGCCGGATCGTTTCCAAAAGCCGCATTCAAACCGCGCGGGTTGAGGGAGTCCTCCATCGGTCAGGCGCCCCAGTCTGTGAGCTGGTCGTGGATGGCGTTCAGGTCGTCGTCGCGCAACGCCATCCTGCGAATCGTCTTGTGGTCGGATCGACCCGCTGCGATGTCGAGCCAGCGCCAAGCCTCCTCGACCTCCTCCATTCGGCAGCAGTAGCAGGCGAGATTGTACGGGATGGTCGACTCCTTCGGGAAACGATCGACCGCCTCGCGCAAGGTGTCGTAGGCCATCCGAATGCCGCAGCCTTCGGTACGCCGAAGTGCATACGCCCAGTTGATCCAGTTGGCGGCGTTGTCCGGTTGATCGGAAACCTGGTCGCGCGCGAGTTCCTCCGCCTCGGCCCAGTTTTTCTCCTGCGCAAGGATGCTCCACTGGACACCGCGAACCTCCGGCAACTGCGCCACCTCGGGAGTGAGGGTCTGGAGTTCTTTCCGTGCCTCGGCCGGCATGCCCAACTCAAGCCAGCCCATCGCCGAGCGGAGGGTGAAAACGTCGCTCGTCTCGATCCCGGGCTTTGGCTCGGGTGGATACGGGCTGGTGTCCTCGTGAATCGTCACCGTTTATTTTTCGATCGCTTTTCCGGCAGCCTTCCAGCCGTTAAAACCGGGTGCAAGGTCCACCGTGAACTTAAATCCCATCTCACTCATTTTTTTGCAGGCACGCGCGCTGCGCACACCGCCCGCGCAGTAGACGAGATAAACCTTGTCCTTGTCCAGCTTGGCCACCTCATCGGCGAACTTGGGTGAAAACCAGTCGATCCACTTGGTGCCGGGGATGTGGCCTGCCTTGTATTCCGGCGTGGTACGGACATCGAGCAGCGTCAGGTTGTCGGCCTTCCACATTTTCTCGAACAACCCCACACCGATGCGAAACGGCTTGCCCTCTTCAATACCGTATTTGTCCGCCACGTCGGCCGGGGACGCGCCGGGCTTGGCAGACTTGGTCAGGCACCATGCAACGGCGTTGTCGAGCAGCCTGACGAAATGGGGATTCGCAAAATCATCCTTGTGGCCAAGCGATGTGTAAAAAGTTCGGTTGCCCTTGTAGCTGTGAGCCCACGCGACCGGCTCGGCCGGGTGCCCCTCCACCTTGCCGGTGAGCAGCGGCTTGGCCTGCTTGGCCAAGGGGGTGTTTTTGTAAAGCGATCCGCCCATTTTGAACTTGCTGCCCACGCCCTTGAGAATCGGATGCCCCTTGGCTCCAGGCACGACCGATGCGTTTCCGAGCAGCTCGTTTTTGTGATGGCCCTGATAGTTTCCGCCCAGCACCAGCTTGTCCATCTCCAGCCAGTTTTGGATGGCGTGGCTCGCGGTGCGCAGGCCAATCACCGGCTTGCCGCTCTCGATGTATCGCTTCACTTGGCCAAGCTGGTCGGCCGGCAGCGTCATACGGCGCATGTAAAAAATAACCAAGTCCGCTTGGCCAAGCGCATCGAGATTGCTGAACTTGTTTTTCTCCACGCGCGTCAGCGTGGTGCACCGGTAGCCAAACTTCTTCTCCAGCGCCTCGGCGTACTTCGGCAGGGTCACGGCCGAGTCGTACAATTTCTCGCCGCTCAGCAGCACTACACGGGGCTTGGCCTCCGCTGCGACCGGCTTGGCCAAGCCAACCAACAACCCGGCCACCACAAAAAAACGTATCAATGATTTCATTCCTTGGCCGAGACAACGCCTCGGCCGCTGAAGATTCCCCATGTCAGCCCGACTGTCCAGCCACCAGTAGCCGGAACGGTGAACAACTTGTGAGTAAAATCATCGGAAGAGGGGTTGACACACTACATGTTGTGTACTTTCCTTCGGCGGCTACACTCGATTGTGTTAGCCCGGCTTTATGCGTTGCCCCAAGTGTGGTTGTGTGGATGACAAGGTGATCGATTCCCGATCGTCCAAGGACGGGCTGGCCATTCGGCGGCGGCGCCAGTGCCTTGAGTGCACCCAACGCTTCACCACCTACGAGGAGATCGAGCGCGGTATCCTCATGGTGATCAAGGACGATGGTGCCCGGGAAAAGTTCAACCGCGAAAAACTTGAGACCGGCATCAACGTCGCCTGCGAAAAACGGCCGATCAGCGCCGAGGCCATCGAGGAAATGATCCGCGAGGTGGTGGACGAATTGTACGACGAGTTCGACGGCGAGGTCCCCTCCAAGGTCATCGGCCGGAAGGTGATGGAGAAACTCAAGAAACTCGACGGCGTCGCCTACGTCCGGTTCGCCAGTGTGTACTGGCGGTTTGACGACGCGGCGGAATTCCTCAAGGCCGTGCAGCGATTCGAGGAACGGGATGATACAGCTACAATCCAACTACCTGGTTTTTAGGATGTCCACCGGGGAGTTGCTGCCCTGTTCCGCCGAAGCCGTCACCGCCGAGTTGCTCGGAGACACACTGAACCTTATCGAGCCTCAAACCATCCAGGAGGCACTCAAGGCGGTGGTCTATTACTTCCGGGAAGAGCACGAGGAAACCAGCGTCTCGGTGGATCAATTCTCCAGCGCGCTGGGCAAGGTGCTGCAAGGGTTCGGGTTTGATGTCGTCTTCGATGAGGATCCGCAAATTCATCTGCGCGTGGAGGAGACCGACATGGCGAGGCTCGCCCGTGAAACCTCCGGCCAGCAGTACGAGCTGTTTTTCTTTCAGCGACTGCGGCGCGAAGTGCGGAGCAGCCTTCGCAAGTCGCCCAATCTGATTCAGTTCAATCGCACGCGCGAATGTGTCAAGAGCATCGTAGGCGCGGAGCGCTGGTGCGACCGTTGCCGCTGGATGCACGGGCAGATTGTCTCCTACCTGCGGACCTGTCTCGAGGAGGATTCCCGCGAAAACTGCGCGCTGGTGATCCGATAACCATCCGCTTCGGTCCGATGACCCTCGAGGAAATTCAATCCGACGAATCCCGGCGCCTTGCCGAGTTTCCCGTTGCGGAGAAAACCATTTATCTCGCCCATGCCGCAGTGTGTCCTCTGCCGGCCTGTGTCCGTGATACCGTCAGCCGTTATGCGGCCGAGTGCGTTGGAGGCGACCAGGAGGATTTCATGCCGCGCAACCTGCTGATTGACACGCGTCAATTGGCTGCGAACCTGATCGGTGCCGAGATGCGGGAGGTCGCGCTGGTCGGCCCGACGTCGCTTGGCCTGAGCTTCATCGCGCAAGGCATCGACTGGCAGCGGGGCGACAACATCATCGTCCACGGAGACGACTATCCATCGAACGTCTACCCGTGGATGGCGCTCGAAGAAAAAGGCGTTGAGCTCCGGCACCTCAAGCCAAGCGAACCGGGCCGCATCGACCCCGAGGAAGTTTTTTCATTGATCGATTCGCGAACGCGCATGGCGGCGCTCGCCTCGTGCCACTACGTCTCCGGTTACCGGATCGACATCGACACGATCGGCCGCGAACTGCAGTCGCGCGGCGTGCTGGTGTGCGTCGATGGCATCCAAACGGTTGGCGCGTTTCCAACCCCGGTGGAGCATGTCGATTTTCTTGCCGCCGACGCGCACAAGTGGATGCTCGGACCCTGCGCCTCCGGCATCCTCTACGTCAAAAAAGAAACGCAGGAGCAACTCAAGCCGGTGGTGCAAGGATGGCACAACCTGCGTTGCCCGGACTTCATCGCACAGGAGGCACTGGACTACAAACCGGACAGTCGCCGTTACGAAGCCGGCACAGCAAACCTGCTGGGTATCGTCGGACACCGGGCGTCGCTGGCGATGCTCAACGAAGTGGGCGTGGACAACATCGCCGCCGATCTCTTGGCCAAGCGCAACCGGCTCGTCCCGGCATTAATGGCCAAGGGCTACGAGGTCATGCACCCGGAGGTACGCTTGGCCAACGCCAGCGGCATAGTGACGTTCCAAAAACCGGGCGAGGACATGGCTGCGCTGGCCGAGCGGCTTGGCCAAGCGGGCATCAAGGTATCGCTCCGGGTGATGCGCGACGGGGCCAGGCTCATCCGGCTATCACCGCATTTTTATAACACCGACGCCGAGCTGGATCGGCTGCTCGAGGCGTTGTGATCAGGTCGCTGCTCGAGGCGTGACCTTGGGCACAAAAAACGGGGCGATGCAGAGAAGAATCAACGCCCCGATCCCACCGTA
>JAPPPH010000410.1 GCA_028817635.1 Verrucomicrobiales bacterium
GTGGGGGAGGAACGGCGCGTACCAGACGAAGAACGGTTTGTCGCCAGCATCCTCGATGAAGTCAAAAATCTCGTCCATCCCCTCACGGCCGATCTTGAGGCCGACATCGCCGTGGCGTCCGCCGCGCTTGGGATCGCCGTGGGTCATGCCGGGGGAAAAGCCGCGGCGCGAGTAGTGGCCCTGCCACCATTTGCCGGATTGGTGGCTCACGTAGCCGCGCTTGGCCAGCAGCCGGGGCAGGGTGGGCAGGTCGTCGATGAACGACACACATTCCTGCACCTGTTTGCGGTACTGCTCGCTGTTGCGACCTTCCGGAGGCATGGGCGGTTCGTTGCCGGTGATCTTGGTCTGGTGCGGGTATAGCCCGGTGATCATGGAGGCGAGCGACGGGCAGCAAAGGCTGCTCGGCACGTAGCCGCGCTTGAACAGCCGGCTTTGCTTGGCCAAGCGATCGATGTTCGGCGTCTCGATCGCCTCGTGACCCATGAAACTGTAGTCTGTCCACGATTGATCATCGGAAATGATGAGGACGATGTTGGGTGGCTTGGCGGCAATGGCATGGCTGGCCAGCGACAGGGCGGCAATCAAAATCAAGAGTACGCGTTTCACGCGGCAGTCAATATGTGACGCTGACAGGAATGTCAAAACAGACTGGAACAGAAATCGGATTTGCTTTCGACGCAGGCATCGGATTCACTGCGGGTGATGTTTTCGCATATTGTTATTTTTTGGACCAAACCGGATGTGGAGAATGCTGAACAGCAATTGATCGACGGGCTGAACAAATATCTGCCGGATATCCCCGGGGTGATCTCGATGCATGTTGGTAAGTGTGCCCCGAGCGATCGGCCGGTGGTAGATCAGACTTATCAGGTCGCCTTGAATATCACGTTTAAAAACAAGGTCGCGCAGGACGAGTATCAGGTACACCCGCAACATGTGGATTTTGTGGAAAGGGTGTTCAAGCAAACGTGCGACAAGGTCGTGGTGTATGATTTTGGAGACTTGGAGTAGACCCTGTGCTGCCAAGCTGTAGGTCACTTGAAACTAAAAACTAAAAACTGAAAACTTGAAACTCACTCCACTTGCGCTTGGCCAAGCGCGTGAGGTTGCGGAGTTCATTTAACCAAGCGCATGGATCCTTTTGTTTACAATTTTGTTTTAGGCGGGGCGGTCTGTGTGTTCGGGGCTGTGTTGGCATGGAGGCAGGGCAGCCTTGGCTTGAGGGGGAGCGGTCTCCGAAATCTGTGCCTCGTGCTGGGGGTTGTCTCGTTTTATTTCATTCTGCAGGCATTCCTTCAGTATCAGGCCCCCGGCATGCCATCGGCGGAGGCGTTGCCATACAAACCAACTCCCCAAAGCCAAGCAGCAGTCGACCCGGGGCAGGGCTATCGCGGTGCGACAATCGACTACGCGATCATGATCGGGTACTTTGCGATTATTGTGGTGCTCGGTGCTTTCTTCGGTCGACGGATGAAGACGACGGACGATTTTTTCTTCGGCGGCCGGAAGTTCGCGTGGTGGTTGATCGCGTTCAGCATGGTGGCCACGACGATCGGCTCGTACAGTTTTCTGAAGTATTCGAGCAAGGGCTACGAGTACGGCCTGTCCAGCGCACAAACGTACAGCAACGACTGGATTTATTTTCCGCTGCTGCTGTTTTGCTGGTTGCCGATTTTGTATTTCTCCCGCGTCACGTCGATTCCCGAATATTTTGGCAGACGCTTCAATTCTAAGGTTCGTTTTTGGGCGACGATCTGCCTGTTGGTTTACATGGTTGGTTACGTTGGTGTGAATCTTTTCACCATGGGCAAGGTGCTCAGCAATCTGCTGGGGTGGGAGGTTTTCTGGGGCGCAGTGTTGGTGGCGGTGGTCTCGGTATCGTACGTCTCGCGCGGAGGGCAGACGAGCGTGATCATGACTGACTTGTTCCAAAGTGTGATGTTGTTGATTACCGGATTCCTGATTCTTGGCCTCGGCATCGGGTATCTGGGCGGATTCGATGTCTTTTGGGACCACATGC
>JAPPPH010000127.1 GCA_028817635.1 Verrucomicrobiales bacterium
TTGCCTCCATGTTGGTCGAGCGCTTTACCTGCTATCATCGTCGGAGCTACGTTTGTAAATCTGGCGTGGGCGACGTGTTGATCGGGGCCGCGGCGACGATTGCCGACTACAACGGCGCGGAGAAGGCGTCGCACATCCGTGACAAACTGGTGGAGATGACCCATCTCAACGAGACGATTTACGGCACCGGCATCGCCTCCTCGTGGCAGGCGCACCGTACCAGGAGTGGCAACTACCTCAACGACGACATGCTGGCCAACGTGTGCAAACATCACGTCACACGGTTCCCGTACGAGATCAGTCGACTGGCCCAGGACTTGGCCGGAGGGTTGATGGTGACGTTGCCGTCCGAGAGCGATTTTCGTGACAGCGAAACCGGGCCGTTGATCGAGAGATACCTCAAGGGCCGGAGCGAAGTGAGCACCGAGAACCGAATACGTATCCTGCGCCTGATCGAAAACATGACGTTTGGCCGAAACGCCGTGGGTTACCTGACCGAGTCACTGCACGGTGCGGGATCGCCTCAGGCGCAACGCATTCAGATCGCGCGGCAGATGCAGCTCGAATTTAAAAAGCGCTTGGCCAAGGCCTTGGCCGGGATCGAACCGGAGGCCATGCGGGACGAAATCGCCGGGGAGGTTGGTGACTATTTTGGCCGTGTTTTCAAGCCGCTTGGCCAAGCGGAGGGGGAGGAATGAAGAAAGCCCCGTTGATCATCCTGATGTGCTGCCTTGGCATCGTGGCAGCACTGGTTTGGGCGGCAATCACGGTGGAGACAACTGCGAGCTTGGCCAAGCCGCACGCGCTGCAATCGTCAATGCAGACGAGCGGCGGGATGCAGCGCGATCTCGGTATTTGGGCTCCGGGGGTGGTCGTGGGTGTGTTGACGCTGGTGGCAGCGGCTGCAGCGTTTTCGCTGGGGGTGAAACGTACCGCCACGAGGGGCATCGCGGTCGCGGCGGGGCTGAGTCTGATCGCGTTCACCGGGATGATGTTGGCCCAGCGCAACTATGCCGGTGCGGAGATTCATGCCGTGAGTGGTTGGTTTACCGCTCCGGTAAATTGGCTACTTTTTGGATTGGGGATCTTTCCTGCCGCCTATGTGGGGGTGTGGGTGTTTGGTTTTCGGCGCTGGATTTTTTCGCCGGAGGATCAGGCGAAGTTTGATTCGTTGCTGGAACGCAGTCGTTCGGGGGAAAACCGGAAGGGTGGTGAGTGATGGAAGAGTCGCGATCGACGATCATCATTGGGTTCGTGTTCGCCTATTTCTTGCTGTGCATCGGCGTGGGGCTTTGGGCGATGAGTCGGACCAAGTCGACGCACGACTTTTTCATCGCAGGCCGTAACCTTGGGGTGTTCGTGACCGCGATCGCGATCATGTCGTCGACCATGAGTGGCTTCGGGTTCGTGGGCGGGCCGGGCATGGTTTACTCGATGGGGAGCACATCGTTTTGGATGATCATCTGCGTGACGCTGAGTTATCCACTGGCATATTACCTCTTGGCCAAGCGGCTGCGATTGATGGCTGAGTTACGAAACGCCGTGTCGCTGCCGGACGTGGTGGTGGCCCGCTACAAAAGCCCGGCGGCGGGCGGGTTGACGGCATTGGCAATTCTGCTCGGCGTGATCGGCTACATGTCGGCACAGGTGGCGGCGATGGCTACAGTGCTACAAATCCTACTCGCAGATTTCGTCAGCCTGTCACTCGGAGCCTGCGCCCTGATCTCGGTTGCGTTACTCGTGTTTTACTGTGTGACCGGTGGGATCATTGCTTCGGTTTATACCGACCTGATACAGGGTGCGATCATGCTCGTTGCGGCGGTGTTGGTTTTTTTGGCGGCGTTCAACGCGGTCGAGGGCGGGTTTGCCGGGATGTCTGAAACGATCATGAAAGATGATCCCGGAGCGATGAGCCCGTGGGGCACGAAGGGGATGATCGGTTGTCTTTCGTTCTACTTTGTGTTCGCGCTTGGCTTGGCCGGGCAACCGCACATCGTGACCAAGTTCATGATGAATCGAAGCGTGGCGGATGCCCGTTGGTCGCTACCGATCACGGTGATCGGGTTCGGGACGACTGCGCTGCTTTGGATTGGCATCGGGTTGGCGATGCGCGCGCTGGTGCTGCAGGGCGACCATGCGACGTTGTCAGCCGCGGATCAGGCCGCTCCGGAATTCCTGACCAACTACACCAGCCCGGTGTTGGCTGGGGTGGTCTTCGCCGGCTTGTTTGCCGCGATCATGTCGACCGTAGATGCGTTTCTCAACATCGGCGCGGCGGCGGTGGTGCACGATATCCCCAAGGCGTTCGGCAAAACGGTGAATCGTGAACTGCTATGGGCAAGGGTGGCCACGGTGTTGATCGCCCTGCTTGCGACCGGGTTCGGACTATACGGCGGCGAATTGGTCGGCCTATTGGCGGCGTTCGGGTGGGGGACGTTTGCGGCAGCACTGGTTCCGACCGTGGGCATTGGGCTCAACTGGAAACGCGCCACGCCGGCCGCCGCCTGCGTGGCGATTGCAGTGAGTTTGCTGGTCAATTTTTCGATTAAGGTATTCGCTATTCCCATGCCGTTTGGGATCGATCCCGGTGCGGTGGCGTTGCTGGTTTCGCTGGTGCTCTTCATCGGAATCTCGCTTTGCAGTCGGCCGGCTCCGATCGATCCCGACATTGAGGAGGTCATGGAACTTTGATTGACATGTCTCGTCCGGAATGGTGCGATGCGCCGCGAACTCTTCGAGCTATGTTGAAAAAAACAAATACGTTCATGGCGTTGCTGGCGGCTCTTTTTGTCAGCACGATCTTCGGTCTGGAATCCGCGCAGGCGGAGGAAAAAAACCGCCTCTTCGAAATCCGCACCTACTATGCCAACGAGGGTAAACTGGATGCGCTGAAGGCCCGTTTTCGCGACCACACCGTGGCGCTGTTCAAGAAACACGGCATGACCAATATCGGCTACTGGGTGCCGGTCGATAATAAGGACAACAAACTGGTCTACATCCTCGCCTTCCCCAACAAGGAGGCCCGCCAGAAGGCTTTTCAGGGATTTGTCAATGACCCGGCCTGGAAGGCCGCCTACAAGGCCTCGACCAAGGACGGTAAGTTGGTGAAGAAGATCGACAGCGAATTCCTTACCGGAACCGATTTCTCGGCGATCAAGTAGGGCAATTTAATTTGAAGAAAAGGCGGACTTCAGCAGTCCGCCTTTTTTGTCGGGCGAATCCCGCTGGGACAAGCGGGAGCTTGCACTTGGCCAAGCGCAGGCGTAGCGTCCCGTCTTTATTTTCGGTTATGAGTAAATCAACACCTCTCAACGAAGCCAGCCGCCGGGACTTTCTCAAGACCTCGTCCTCGGCTGCCGTGGCTGGAGCCGCATCACTCAACTTCATCTCGCGCAGCAGTGCCTACGCGCAAAACAGCGACACGATCCGCGTGGGATTGGTCGGCTGTGGCGGACGCGGCACCGGTGCTGCCAATCAGGCGCTGTCGGCTGACGACAATGTGAAACTCACCGCAGTTGCGGATGTTTTTCCTGACAAGGTCGACCGTGCGGTGAACATTCTCAAAAAACAGCACGAGAAAAAAGTGGACGTGCCGCATCAGTTCGTCGGTCTGGATTCCTACCAAAAGCTGATCGACAGCGGGGTGGACATGGTGATTCTCGCGACACCACCGGGATTTCGTCCATTGCACTTTCGCGCGGTAGTTGAGGCCGGCAAGCACTGCTTCATCGAGAAACCGATGGCCACCGATGCGCCGGGCGTGCGTTCAATTCTCGATTCGGTGAAGATTTCGAAACAAAAGAACCTCGCGATCGTGGCCGGCTTCTGCTGGCGCTACGAGTTTGAGCGCCGCGCATTTTACGAGCGGATTCTTGGTGGGGAGATTGGCGATGTGCAGTCGATCTACGCAACCTACCTGACCGGTCCGGTGAAGCCGATGCGCCCGGACTCCGCCCGCGACGAGAACTGGAGCGATATCGAGTGGCAGGTGCGCAACTGGTATAACTTTACTTGGCTCAGCGGGGACGGGCTCGTCGAGCAGGCCGTACACAGTGTCGACAAGATCGCTTGGGCCATGGGTGACACGCCACCCATTAGCTGCACCGCTGTCGGTGGTCGCGGCATACCGAACCACAGTGGCAACATCTTCGACCACATCGAGGTGAATTATCTGTACCCCAACGGCGTGCGCGCCTACATGGCTCAGCGCCAACAGCGCCGTTGCCACAATGAAAACAACGACTACCTGCTTGGCACGAAAGGGCGGGGCGACATTGCTCGTGGCGTTTTCATCGAGAACGCCAAGGGCCGCTGGAAGTACGAGGGCAAGCGCGAGAACATGTATCAGGTCGAGCACAACGAGTTGTTCAAGTCCATCCGTGACGGCGAACCGATCAACAACGGCGAGCGCATGGCACTCAGCACTATGATGTCGATCATGGGTCGTACTGCCGCCTACACCGGCAAAGAGATCACCTACGAACAGGCGCTCAACTCCAAGGAAGATCGTTATCCAAAAGACATGAACTGGGAGACCGGCAAACACACGCCGCCGCCAGTCGCTCAACCCGGCATTACCCCGTTTGTTTAAACCGATGTCCATTCAACTCAACCGCAGGGATTTCGCCAAGGCAGGCGGCTTGGCCCTTGCCACCGCAGCACTGCCCGCACTTGGCCAAGCGGCCGAAGAAAAACCGCGACTCAAGCCGCGCATCCTCAAGTCAATCAAGTTCGGCATGTTCGGGGAGAAACTCTCCATCGCCGAGAAGTTCAGAGTATTGGAAGAGATCGGCTACGATGGCGTCGAACTCAACAGTCCCGGTGGCGTTAACAAGGACGAAGCTCTGGCGGCCAGCCGCGAGACCGGTTTTCCGATTCACGGTGTGGTGGATTCCATCCATTGGGGCACACGCCTGTCATCGCCCGACAAGGCCACCCGGCGTAAGGGCTTGGAGGGGCTCAAGACAGCCATCCGCGATACCAGCAAGGTCGGGGGATCGGCCGTGCTACTCGTCCCCGGTGCCGTGCGCGATGCCAAAAACGAAAACGCCGAGCAGGTGTGGGATCGCTCCATCGAGCAGATTCATTTTGCACTCCCCTTGGCGGCCAAGCTGGGTATCCATATCCTGATCGAAAATGTTTGGAACGGTTTCCTGTACGATCCGAAAGGCGACAACAACCAGACCGCCGATCAGTTGGCCAAATACTTGGATGAGATCAACAGCCCCTGGGTGGGGAGCTATTTTGACATCGGCAATCACCAGCGCTTCGGCAAACCCGCTGAATGGATTCGCACGCTGGGCAAGCGGATTGTGAAACTGGATGTGAAGGACTGGGGTAAATCAAACGGCTTCTGCAAGATCGGCGATGGCGATGTCGACTGGCCGGACGTGAGGACGGCGCTTGGCGAGATCGGTTTCACCGGCTGGTCCACCGCCGAGGTCGGTGGCGGCGACCGCAAACGAATCAAGGAAATTCACGACCTAATGGACAAAAACCTCCTCTGCAAAGTCTGATCCACGCGAAAACAATCTAAATAAAAACGGGCTCAAACAATGGACAAACACCTCCTCGGCAAAGGCTGATCCAAACGCGAAATTAATCGAAACAAAAACGGGCTCAAACGAGCCCGTTTTTTTGCGCTTGGCCAAGCGAGAAGTTGGAGGGACGAGCCAGCGAGTCCATAAACCGAACGCACCGTCGCCGCCTGGCCAAGCGATTTGCTGGAACGGTACTTTCTCCCCCAGGTAGGGGGAGAAGGTGGCCGGAGGCCGGATGAGGGGGGCGTATGGAACAAGTTTGGTGCGAAGGATTCATTGGGTTGTTACCAAACTAAAAAAGGTACGACCCTCACCCCGACCCTCTCCCTGTCCAGGGAGAGGGAGCATTGAGGTCTGCACAAAACGATTATGTTCCCTAGTCAGTTGTTGCCTTGGCCAAAACCAAGCCATTCGGCTCTGTTCGTTATCCCGCTGCCTTCTGGGCGCCTTCGGCAGCGATGGCAAGGCATTCGCGGATGTCGCTCAGTAGCTTGGGGTGATCGTTCGGGGTTTCTTCGTACTCCAGGCTCAGTGCGCCGTCGGCGGGGAACTTCACTTTCTTCAGCGCCTTGAACACGCCCGCGACGTCGAGGTGTCCCTTGCCGATGATCACGCCGTGTGTCCGTTTTTTCTGCTCGGCAAAATCCTTCAGGTGGATGCCGTACAGGCGATCGCCGAGCTTGTTGATGACCTCGACCGGGTCTTCACCGGAGCGAATGTAGTGGCCAAGGTCGGCACAGAAGCCGATGCGTTTGTCGTGTCCCTTGACCGCCTTGAGCCCGTCATCAATCTTGTCGTATAGCGCGCCCGGGCCGTGGTTGTGGATGGCAACACGGATGTCGTATTTCGCGACGAGTTTGTCGAGGCTGTCGAACGAGTCGGGGGAGGGGTTGGCGGAGATGTTTTTGATGCCGGCCATCTTGGCGAACTGAAATGTGACCTCGTTTTTCGCGTGGTCGGAGCCAAAGCCGTTGACGCCATGAGCACTGATGGTCATGTCGTATTTGGCCAGTTTTTTATTCATCTCGCCGACCTTTATTTTGTCCTTGGTGATCGGGAAGTGGGCACCGAAAAACTCGATAAAGTGCAGGCCAAGCTTGTTGGTTTGTTCCATTGCACCATCCACGCCAAACCCGCGGAGGGAGTAGCTCTGGATGCCCATCGGAAAGCCGCCGTATTTTTTGAGCGAAGCTTTTTTGCCTTTGGCGGCAAGGATTTTGGGGGTGTCAAACCAGGTTGCCCCGGCGGCTGCGGCCGCCGTGAGGGTGGTGTTGATGAAGCGTCGTCGTGAGATGTGTTGTGTGATCATAAGATCAAAGTGGTCGATGGTTTTTGTACCACCAAAGTTTTTTGTTGATGTGATATTGGTTTTTGTATTCGTAGTGCAAATCGATGTAGGTGATGTTGCTGCCGCCTTTGCTTTGTTGCCCGGCGTTACTCTTTTTTCCTGCGTTGTGGCGGGCGTAAAGCTCGTTTGGAGGATTGCTTGAGGAACTGGGTTGGTGGGGGCCGCTGGCGTTGTAAACCCGTTCGTGATCCCAGTGCGGCACGACCATGTAGGTGGCGCAGCCGAAGAAGAAAAGTTTGTCCGGCACGGGAACCTGACTGATCTTTTTGTATCGGTGATCCGACGGGCCGATCATTTGTTCATTTGCTCCGTAGGAAAAGATGATGTCCCGATTCTGGTCGCCCACCCGGATTCGGCGTTTTCTTAACTTGATCATGTTGTAGGGGCTCTCCACGTCGGCCGGGTCGGAGAATAAATCCATGGTGCTCAGGTAGCCTGCGTCGTGCATGCTGGTCAGCCACTTCGCATGGTTTTGCACACTATGAGGGGTCGTGGAAACCGGGAAACGACCGTCATAATCCTCAGCGTACATCGCGGTGGAGAGGCCAAGCTGTTTTTGGTTGCTCATGCAGACGGTCTGTCGTGCTTTTCCTTTTGACCGGGCCAACGCCGGTAGCAGTAGTCCGGCAAGAATGGCGATGATGGCTATGACCACCAGAAGTTCGATCAATGTGAATCCCCGTTTGTCCTGTTTCATTTTTCTAGGCGATGATGTCGTGGGCGACGTTCCCGTGGACATCCGTCAGGCGAAAATCCCGGCCGCTCCAGTGGTAGGTGAGTTTCTCGTGGTCGATCCCCATGAGGTGCAGGATCGTGGCGTGAAAGTCGTGCACATGCATCCGGTTTTCCTGGGCATGCATGCCGAATTCATCGCTCGTCCCGTAGGTCATGCCGCCGCGCACACCGCCCCCGGCGAGCAGCATGGAGAAAGCCGTGCTGTGGTGATCGCGTCCGGCGTTCTTTTTCTCCTTCTGCTGTGAGTAGGGGGTGCGCCCAAATTCGCCGCCCCAAATGACCAGCGTGTCCTCGAGCAGTCCGCGCTCCTTGAGATCCGAAATGAGGGCGGCTGTGGCCTTGTCGCTGTCCTTGCAAAGTTTGGTGTGACCGGCGTTATGATTCTGGTGTGTGTCCCAGGGCTGATTGCCGTTGTTGACGTAGTACACGCCCACGTACCGGACGCCGCTCTCAACCAGTCGCCGCGCGAGCAGGCATGAGTTGGCGAACGGGGTGCGCCCGTACTTGTCTCGGGTGGCCGCGCTTTCTTTTTCGACATCGAACGTGTCCATCGCCTCGAACTGCATCCGGTAGGCGGTCTCCATCGCCTTGATCTGCGCGTTCAACTCTAGGTCGTTATTGCGCTTGGCCAAGTGCAGTTGGTTGAGTCGGTTAAGCAGGTCAAGTTGCTGGCGCTGCTCGCGATGGGTGAGTTTCGTGTTGCGCACGTTGGCCACAAGCTTGTCGACTTTCATGTCGGCGGTGAGGACGCTTGAGGCTTGGTGCTGCGCTGGGAGAAAGCTGTTACTCCAGAGCGCCGGCCCGACGACGATCTTGTTCGTGGGGCGCAGCACGACGTAGCCGGGCAGGTTGTCGTTTAACGTACCGAGGCCGTACTGCAACCACGAGCCGATCGAGGGCCGGATCGGCTGCACGTTGCCGGTGTGCATCTGCAGTAGGGCCGGTTCGTGGTTTGGAACATCGGTGTACATCGAGCGTATCACACAGCACTCGTCGATGACCTGGCTGAGGTACGGTAGCGACTCGCTGACCTCAATCCCGCTTTGGCCGTGGCGACTGAACTTGAATGGCGACGGCATGAAGCCGGACGAGTTTGGCTTCTTGTAAATCTTGCCGGTCGGCTGGGTATCCTCGTGTTTCTTGAGCGCCGGCTTGGGGTCGAACGTGTCGACGTGTGACGGGCCGCCGTTCATGAACAGGAAGATGACCCGCTTGGCTTTGGGCGCGAAGTGCGGTCCGGTGGCTCCAACGGCCCGTGCCTGTTCCCGGCCGAGTAGTCCGGCCAAGCCAAGCGTGCCAAAGCCGGCCGTGCAGCGGCGAAGCATCTCACGGCGGTTGATTTCGGTTGAAAATGGGGCGTTCATCAATCGACGTAGCTCATCTCATTTGCAGCCAACAGCGCATGCGAATACTGCTCCCAACGGGTGAGTTGACTCTCGGCCGGCAGTTGAAGGAAGCCAAGCGCCAAGTCCAGCTCGGCCGCGCTTGGCTGGCGGCTGTAAAGGATACTGTAAATGGATTGCACCTGCTCGGCGCTGGCAGCCGCGCTATCGCCGGCGACGCGCTTGGCCAAGCGCTTGGCCTGCTCGACCATGAACGGGTTGTTCATCACGAACAATTTTTGCACCGCAGTCGTCGTGGCGGAGCGCTTGGCTGCGTGGACGTTGGCGTCCGGATAGTCAAACTGCATCAGCATATCGTTGAGTTTCTTACGGCTGATGCGGCCGTAAACTGTCCGGCGGACATTCTTTTTGTCGGTCAACTCGAGTGACTTGCCGCCGAGCCGGTCGAGGTTGTCGCCTGCGGCGAGGATCGAGTCGCGCCACTGCTCGATGCTCAACCGTCGTCGGTTCATTCGCCACAGGTATGTGTTTTCCGGGTCGATCGCCCGGTTGGTCACTGTCTCATCGGAGCGTTGACGGTAGGTGGAGGAGAGCACGATTTCGCGGATGAGCCGTTTCATCGACCAGCCGTTTTCCATAAACCGAACGGCGAGGTCATCCAGCAGGGCGGGGTGGCTTGGCTTGGCGCCGAGCAGTCCAAAATTGCTCGGCGTGGTGACGAGGCCTCGTCCGAAAAACATCGACCAGACGCGGTTGACGACGACACGTGCAGTGAGGGGGTTACCCGGGGAAACGATCGACTCGGCCAATTCAAGTCGACCGCTGCCTTGCGTAAATGGCTTGGGTTCACCCTCGGAAAGCACGCGCAAAAAACGGCGCGGCACGACGTCGCCCTTGGTCTCGGTGTTGCCCCGGAGAAACACGTGAAGGTTTTGCGGTTTTTTGTCGCGCACCATGTGAATGGTGCCTATGCGTTTTTTAGCCGCCTCGGTGTCCTTTTTGATTTCACTACCGTCCGCCATGCGGTCGACGAGATCGGTGCTCGCGAAGACACCGGCGAGGGCATAGTAATCCTTCTGCGTGAAGGCATCGTACTTGTGGTCGTGGCACTGCGCGCAGGCCACCGTCAGGCCAAGCAGCGATCGTGTCAGGGTGTCAACCTGTTCAGCCCATTCCTCCGCCTTCACCTCAAGCCTGCCGCGGTTGTAATATTTGTGGCCAAGCCCGATGTAACCCAGCGCGGGTAAATCCTCGGTGGCGGTTTTTTTCAAAAGATCGGCTGCGAGCTGTTTGCGGATGAAATCGTTGTAGGGGACGTCGTTGTTAAACGCATCGATCACCCACTCGCGGTAGCGGTAGGCGTTCGGATAAAAGAACGCCGTGTTGGCGCCGACCTGATGCGCCTGATCCTCGGCATAGCGGACGTTATTCAGCCACATGCTGGCCATGCGCTCTCCGAATGCGTGGCGCTGCATGAGTTCCTCAACCAAGCGCTCGTAGGAATCGCCGGTTTCGTCGCTGAGAAAAGCGGCCATTTCAGTCGGGGTGGGGGGCAGGCCGGTCAGGTCGAGATACAGTCGGCGGGCAAGGGTACGACGCGGGGCTTTGGGAGAGGGTGCGAGTTGCCTCGAGTCCAGCTCGGCCAAAATGAAATGATCGATCCGTTGGCTTGGCCAAGCGCGGTTTGAAACAGCGGGGAGACCGGTTTTTTGCGGGGCCTGATAGGCCCACCATTCGCGGGCCTTTGCCCAATCGATCGATGCGTTTTTCG
>JAPPPH010000306.1:0-8130 GCA_028817635.1 Verrucomicrobiales bacterium
TGGCAAGGTGCAGGTGAGCATCCGGGCGATCGATTCCAACACGGAGGAGGTCAGTTGGAGCGGTGTGTTCGACAACGGGGTGGATCAATTCATCGACCTGCAAAACCAGATCGCGACCGAATTGGCTACGGAACTCAAGGGCGGCCTGGCCGCTGCCGAGACGCAGCAACTCGCACAAAAGGCGACCGACATCCCCGAGGCACAGGAGCAATACCTCGCCGGCCGGCGCGAGTGGAACAAACGCAGCAAGGAGGGGTTTGAAAATGCGCTGAAACATTTTGAGCGAGCCATCGAACTGGACCCCGACTACGCCGACCCCTACTCCGGCCTCGCCGACACTCACTCGCTGATGGTGTTTTACGGCCACGCCATCAGAGATGAGGCCATGCCCAAGGCGAAGCAGAGCGCAGAAACCGCCAAGGAAAAAAATCCGAACCTAGCCAAGGCCTACACATCGATGGGATGGATTTTGTACATGTATGAGTACGATTGGGAGGGAGCGGAGAATAATTTCAAAAAGGGAGTCGAACTGAACCCAAACTACGCGACCGGCTGCCAATGGTACGGATTACTACTCCTTGATATAGGTGAAAAAGAGGAAGCAATCAGTATCATGGGTAGAGCAGAACAATCCGATCCGACGTCGCTGATTATTAAGATGAACCTTGCCATGATGCATTATCAAGCAGGATTAAATGAGAAAGCACTTATGTACGCGGATGAGGCGTTGAACATTTCACCCACCTTCAGCATGGCGCTAAATATGAAATACGTCCAATTGTTAGCCGATGGGGTGGATGGAGGGGTCGAAATATTCAAGGAGCAATTAAGTGCTGATGAAGATGGCGTTGCAGGTCGAGGTTCTCTTTTTCAGCTGCACTTGATGAAAGGAGATAGAGAGGCCGCATTTGAGCTGTTTTCGGAAATCGTTGGAGATCCAAGGACGACCCGGGAAGAATGCGGGAACATGGCGGGAATGTATTTCCGGCTAGGCAAACTTGATCTGGCAAATATTTGGCTGGAGATGGCGATAGAGAACCATGAACCGGGATTATGGGGGTATGCGATGGGCAAGGACTTTGTAGAATGGCAGAAGCACCCAAAATTCATCGAGTTGATGAAGTCCGTTAACCATCCGTTGTATGTCGACAAGTAACATGAGTGCCGAGGTTTTCATTAGCTACGCGTCGAAGGATCGGGAGCGGATTCTGGATTTAGTCGATCGGCTGGATGCGGCCGGTGTCTCGGTGTGGATTGACCAGATGAGCATCGAGGGGGCGACGATGTGGAGTCAGGAAATCGTCGCGGCGATCCGTAGCTGCAAGGTGCTTATCCTCGCGATCTCCGCCAGCTCGGCTGATTCGGAAAATGTGGTGAAGGAAGTGGCGCTGGCTTCGGAGAGCCGCAAGCGCATCCTGCCGGTGTATCTGGAGTCTGCGGAGGTTCCGGAGTCGATGGCGTATCAACTCGCCGGCATTCAGCGGGTGGAATTTTTTGAGGGCGACGAAGAGGCGGGGCAGCAGTCTGTGATCCGTGCCTTGGCCAAGCTGGGGGTGACGGTGAGCGAGGCAGCGAGCACGGCCGCCGCCGGCGCGCCCAAGCGAATCAGTCACGGAGCAAGTCATGCCGCCCCAAGCCAAGCGCCGAAAAGCGAAAGGGCAGCTTGGGGCAAGATCGCGGCCGCCGTGGGAGGCGTGGCGGTGTTGGCGGCCGGGCTGTTTTTCCTTGGGGGCAGCGGCAGCGAGACGACGACTCCGCTTGGCCAAGCGGGGACGAACGCGACAAACACGACCGAGCAAACCCAGCCCTTGGCCAAGCCGGTAACGCTGGACACGAACCGGGTGGTGGTGCTGCCGTTCAAGACCATTGGCACATCCGGCGAAACGGCCGACTTGGGCTATGGCTTGGTCTCCACGCTGACTAGCAAGCTGCAGCCGTTACAAAACTTGGTGGTGATCGCGAAGGAATCGGCGCGCAAATATGAGGACAGCAAACTGTCGCCGCGCGAGATCGGCCAAACGCTGGGAGCGGGGACAATTGTAACCGGCGAAATCCAGACGAGCAGCGACAAAGTACAAGTGAACATTCAATTAGTGAATGCGAATACCGAGGCGCTCGGCTGGGGTAGTACTTTCATCAAAACTAAGGACGAATTTTTAGATCTGCAAAACGAGATCGCGACTCAACTTGCCAGCGAACTCAAAGGAGGCTTGGACGATGCCGAGGCAAAACAGCTTGCCCAAAAAGCCACTGAAAACGCCGAAGCCCAAGCGGAGTATCAAGCCGGTCGTCGCGAATGGGATAAACGCAGTAAGCAGGGATTCGACAACGCCATCAAACATTTTGAGAGGGCGATTGAGTTGGATTCGAACTATGCCGACCCGTACGTAGGCTTGGCGGATACGTTTGGTCTGATATCAGCGTATAATTTTGCCAGCGCCAATGAAGCTATGCCGCAGGCAAAGTCTTACGCTGAGAAAGCCATCGAGATAAACCCGGATTTGGCAGGTGCTTATACTTCACTTGGTTGGGTGTTTGTAAACTACGAATATGATTGGGTCGCTGCAGAATCCAGTTTTCGTAAATCGATTGAGTTGAATCCGAATTACGCCACGGCGAACCATTGGTTCGGATTGTTTTTGTCCAACTTAGGGAAGCACGATGAAGCGATTGCGTCCGTAAAAAAAGCAGCCGAGTTGGATCCTCAGTCTATGATCATCCAATCGAGCATTGGCCAAGTCTATGTTGTGGCTGGCCGATTTGAAGAAGCGTCTGAATTTGTAAATCGAGCTCATGAAATGAATCCTTATTTCTCAACCGCGATTTGGTTTAAGTATGCAAAGTTAAAAGGGGTCAATACAGAGGAGGATGTAATTTTACTAAAGGAGTTAATTAAGAAGTTTCCTGATCAACCGATGCATCGAAAAACCCTGTTGGAGGTTTACTTAAAGATGGGCAACAGGGAAGCGGCGTTGGAGCAAATGGTCGATTTGCTGGGATCCTTCGATGGGATTTTGAATAATTGCCACTTTGCAGAATCATTTTTCCTGTTGGGTAAAACTGAACAAGGGTACCAGTGGTTGGAAAAGGGAATCCAAGCCAGAGAATCATGGGTGACCATGTACGGTAATTTGCCCTTCTTAAAAAAATATCATCGCGAATCGCGGTTTTGCGAGTTGTACAAAAAAATCAATCATCCGATGTATGTGGATTGAGATATGTGCCACTCCGGAAATCACCCAACTAGAGTTTGAGTAAAAAATGTCAGTCATATTTTCTAATCTAATCATGAAATCAAAAAAACTTCTTCTCGGCTTGGCGCTTGGCCAAGCGCTTGGCTTGTCTGCGGTGGCGGCGGATTGGCCGCAGTGGCTGGGGGCCAAGCGGGACGGCATTTGGCGTGAGTCGGGCATCCTCAAGAAATTTCCCGAGGGCGGGCCGAAGGTGAATTGGCGTGTACCTATCGGCGGAGGATACGCCGGGCCGGCGGTGGCCGATGGACGGGTGTTCATCATGGATCGCCAGTTGGCCAAGGGCACGGCGAACCCGGACAACCAGTTCGATCGCGGCATGATCCCGGGGTCGGAGCGGGTGATCTGTCTCGACGAGAAAACCGGACGCGAACTTTGGGTGCACGAGTACGACTGCGGTTACACGGTCAGTTATCCGGCCGGGCCGCGCGCCACGGCCACGGTGGATGGCGACCGGGTCTACACGCTCGGTGCCGAAGGGAATCTGCTCTGCCTGAATGCGGAGTCGGGCAAGGTACTTTGGCAGAAGGATTTTAAGAAAGAGTACGGGGTGAAATCTCCGGTCTGGGGATTCACCGGGCATCCGCTGGTGCGGGGCGGGCATCTGATCTGCCTCGCACGTGGCAAGGGCTCGACCGCGGTGTGCTTTGACAAGCTGACCGGCAAAGAGGTGTGGCGCAGCCTGACCGCGCGTGAGCCGGGGTATTGTCCACCGACACTCATCCAGGCCGGTGGCGTGGAGCAGTTGATCATCTGGCATCCGGAATCGATCAACTCGCTGAACCCGGACACGGGGGAGGTTTACTGGACGCAGCCGTTCCGGCTTCGGTTTGGGTTGTCTGTGCCGACGCCTCGGCAGGTGGGTGACCAGTTGTTTGTGACGGCATTTTACAACGGGCCGATGATGTTGAATCTCGCCAAGGACAAACCGACCGCCACGCTGGCGTGGAAGGGCAATCGTAACAGCGAGAAAAACACCGACAAACTTCACAGCATCATGCCGACGCCGTTCATCGAGAAGGGGCACATTTATGGCGTGTGCAGCTACGGGCAGTTGCGGTGTCTGCGGGTGGATACCGGCGAACGGGTCTGGGAGGATCTCACGGCGACGCGCGGCGGCGAGGAGACGCGCTGGGGGAACGCCTTCCTCGTAAAGCACGCGCCGTCGGACCGGTTTTTCCTGTTCAACGAACTGGGCGATCTGATCATCGCGAAGCTCTCGCCCAAGGGCTACGAGCCGATCGACAAAGCGCACCTGATCGAGCCGACCGGCAAGGCGATGAACCGAAAGGTGGTCTGGAGCCACCCGGCGTTCGCCAACCGAAACGTGCTCGTGCGAAACGACAAGGAAATTGTCTCGTTTTCGTTGGCGGAATAATCGTCACCGCAGGCGAGGGCGGTAACCACTAAGAAAAGAAGGCCACGAAGATTTTTTGGACTCGCAGGCACGTCCCTCCATTTTTGCGCTTGGTCATCAAGGTGGAGGGACGAGCCTGCGAGTCCGCTTGGCCAAGACGAGGTCGTCTAAATATTCCCGCCCCCTCATCCGGCCTTCGGCCACCTTCTCCCCCGAGGGGGAGAAGGAAAATCAGTTCCGTGTGTTCTGTGTATTCCGTGGTCTTTCCCCCGCTTGGCCAAGCGCTTGGTTTCGGGATTCGTGGCTTGCTTGTTTTTGTTCGGGAGCGACACTTCCGGGCAGCTCTCATGTCTCTTTCCGGGGAATTACATCGACAACACCTCGAGGTGACGCGCCGTTATTTTCTGCAACTCGGCGTGGCCGGGGTGTCGGCGCTCAAGGTGCAGTCCGCCTGGGCTGAGTCGGATCAATCCATCCTCGATGAGGCCACGGCGGACATGGGTTATTTCACGCCGCAGGCAGAGTTCGGCACGGTGGAGCGCGGCGACCCACTGCCGTACACGCTGCCCCTGGCCAAGCGGCTGGAGGTTGGGCTGGAACGGAAAACGTGGACACTCGATGTCGTCCCTGACCCGAACAGCAACCCGGAGATGGAACACCCGATGTCGAGGGAGAAGGGCAATCCACTGACGTTCGACGGATTGATGAAGCTGGCCGAGAAACACGCGGTGCGCTTCCTCAAGATCATGACCTGCAACAACATCGGCGCGCCGCTGGGGATGGGTTTGTGGGAGGGGGTGCCGCTGCGCAACGTGATCTGGGCCACGCAACCAAAGGCGAACATTCGGCGGGTGTTTTATTACGGCCACCACAACAACGATCCCAAGCAGATGTTCCGAAGTTCGCTGTCGATTGGCCGCGTGCTGGAGGATCCGCCGGGGGACAACCCGGTCATGCTTTGCTACAAGCTCAACGGCCAGTGGCTCAGCGGAAAACGCGGTGGGCCTGTGCGGATGCTGGTGCCGGATGCGTACGGGTTCAAGTCGGTCAAGTGGCTCAAGACGGTGATTTTGACGAACGACTTCCGGGCCAACGACACGTATGCCGATGCGAACAACGACATCGATAGCTGGATGAAAACCATGAGCCGGTTTCACCTGCGGCCGGCCAAGGCGAAGGTGGGTGAGCCGATCCCGGTAACCGGCTGGGCGCAGGTCGGGGTGGGTGGTTTGTCCAAGGTGCAGATTTGGGTCAACCCAAAGGACAACCTCTGGCCGGAGGATGATCCCTATTTCACCAAGGCACCGTGGCGCGATGCCGCCATCCTGCCGCCACCGACGAGCTGGGGCGGGGATCTGCCCGGTGGCAGGCTACCGGCGAATGTCCGGTTTTTTGACCGCAACGGTCGGCCCGAACATTGGCCGATGCGCTACACGCTGGCCCACTGGGCTACACTGCTCAAGGACCTCAAGCCGGGCTCGTACGACGTGCGCTGCCGGACGATTGATGAAAACGGCATAGCCCAACCAATGCCGAGGCCGTTTCGCAAGTCCGGCCGCAACACCATCCAACGATTCTCGCTGGCGGTCGAAGCCTGAGGTTGAATTGGCGTGGTTATTTTGGTTTACTCAGCCGTACCGGAATTTTGCCTTTACTTCTCGCATCAAGGGGAGCGACCAGCCTGTTGGTTTTCCTGTGCATGACTGGCTTGGCCAAGGCGGAGCCTTTGTCGTGGCAGGAAAAGGGCGTGTATCGGGAGGCCATGGTGAACAAGCCGCTTGGCCAGACGCCCGGCTTCACGCTGCTTTCATCGCAGGCCACCGGCGTCCAGTTCACCAACACACTTGCCCGGGCGCGCATGATGAACGCCAACCTGCTCAACGGCGCCGGCGTAGCCTCGGGCGACGTTGACGGCGACGGGTTGTGCGACATTTACGTGTGCAGTCTCGACGGTGAAAACGGGCTTTTCAAAAACCTCGGCAACTGGAAGTTCAAAAACATCTCGAAGGAGGCCGGTGTGGGCGCACCGGGGATGTCGAGCACCGGCGCGGCATTTGGCGACGTTGACGGCGACGGCGACCTTGACCTGTTCGTTACTTCCTGTGGTGGGCCGAACGCGTTGTTCATCAACGACGGCACCGGCAGGTTTACCAACCAAACCAAGGCGGCTGGCGTGGAGGCGCTGAAGATCGGATCGACCTCGGTGGCGCTGGGCGACGTCGACATGGACGGCGACCTCGATATTTACGTGACCAACTACGGTGAGACGTCGGTGCTGCGCAGTGGCGGCTCGGTGTCGGTGCGCATCGTCAATGGCAAGCAGGTGGTCACCGGCAAGTACTCGAACCGCATCCGCATTATGGACGGCGATTTCGTCGAGGTCGGTGAGCCGGATTTTCTCTACATCAACGACGGCACTGGCAAGTTTTCGAAAACCGATTGGCTCGATGGAAACTGGCTGGACGAAAACGGCGAGCCGATCGAGAAGGAGTTTTGGGATCTCGGCCTGTCGGTGATGATTCGTGATATCAATCAGGATGGCCTACCGGACATCTACAATTGCAACGATTTCCAAACGCCGGATCGGCTCTGGGTGAACAAGGGCAACGGGCGGTTTCAGTTGGTGGAGGAAAAGGCGCTACGGCATCGCAGCTATTTCGCGATGGCGGTGGACTTCGCCGACATCAACCGCGACGGGCACGACGATTTTTTTGTCGCCGACATGATGAGCCCGGAGCACTTGCTGGAGATGACGCAAATCGGCGTGACCAACCCGTTCGCCAAGCCGATCGACGAGTTCATCGACCGCCCGATCATTCACCGCAACACGTTGTTCGTGAACCGCGGCGACAACACCTACATGGAGACCGCAAATTACAGTGGCGTGGCCGCCACCGAGTGGACTTGGGGCTCGACATTCATGGACGTCGATCTGGACGGGCTGGAGGATCTACTCATTGCCAACGGGCATGCGTTTGACACGCAGGATCTTGACGCTATCGAGCGCACGACCAAGCTTGGCAAGCTGCCTGTGGCGCAGGCGCGCAAAAAGGTTTTCCTCTTCCCGCCGCTCACCGTGCCCAACATGGTGTATCGCAACACCGGCGGGCTGCGCTTTACAGAGGTCGGCGCAGACTGGGGGTTTCAGTCGAAAAACGTTAGCCACGGCATTTCGTTGTGTGATCTCGACAACGACGGCGACCAGGATGTCGTCGTGAGTTGCCTCAACGCGAACGTGTTGGTGTACCGCAATAACGCGACGGCACCCCGGATGTCGGTGGCGCTTCGTGGGGCGAGGGGCAACACGCGCGGCATCGGGGCGCGTATCACCGTACGCGGTGGGCCGTACGAACAGTCGCAGGAAATGATGGCTGGTGGGCGTTACCTTGCGGGCGACGAGCCGCTGAGGACGTTTGCCGCTGGCAAGGCCAGCCAACTAAGCATCGAGGTCGCCTGGCCAAGCGGGACGCGCCGGGTCATCGACGGCGCCACGCCGAATCATGCATACGACAGTTACGAGAA
>JAPPPH010000306.1:8140-10580 GCA_028817635.1 Verrucomicrobiales bacterium
ACGGGGCCAAGCCGAATCATGCGTACGAGATCCACGAGAAAAACGCGCAACCCAAGCCCGAGGCGGCGCCCGCCCCGGCGACATTGTTTGCCGATGCCAGCGAACAGTTGACACACGTCCACACCGAGACGCCGTCCGACGACTTTCAGCGCCAGCCAATGCTCACCCGGCGGTTGACCGAGTCCGGTCCGGGCGTCGTGATGTTCGACTGGGATGGTGATGGTGTGGACGAGCTGTTTTTTGGCACCGGCGCCGGGGGCAACATCGCCGCCTACACGACCGGAGCCGGTGGCCGCCTGGCCAAGCTCAACGAGCCGGCTTTTGCACAGCCACTGCTGGGTGACTCGCTTGGCCTCGCCGGCTGGGTGGATGCCTCCGGTAAACGCGCGCTGCTCGCCGCCGTCTCCACACACGATTTCCCGGAACCGGTGGTTCCGTCGCTGCAGATTTTTCGGCCGGGCAAAGCCGAGCCGGAGGTGATCGAGTTGCCCTCGGCGAACCACTCTGATGTCGGCTCGATCGCGGTGGCGGATGTGGATGGTGATGGCGATCTCGACGTGTTCGTGGCGGGGCGCGGTGTGCCCGGCCGGTTTCCCAATCCGGCTTCGTCGTGGCTACTGCGTTGCGGCCCGGATGGCCTCAAGCTGGACACCGGACAGGCCGAGATGTTTGCCAACGTTGGGATGGTCACGGCGGCGGTGTTCGTTCCGCTCGACGCGGATCCGCTGCCGGAGCTGGTGCTGGCCACTGAGTGGGGGGCGATCAGGATGTACCGAAATCGCGGCGGCACGTTCACCGATGCCACCAAGGAGTGGGGGCTGGATCAACAGCCGGGTATTTGGCAGACCCTCGCGGCGGGGGATTTTGACGGCGACGGGCGGTTCGACCTACTGGCCGGCAACTGGGGCTTGAACAGCCATCTCAAGCACGGGACGAAGCGGGTCCCGTACCTCGTCCACGGTGACATTGGTGGTGACGGGATGTACGATGCGCTGGAGGCTCGGTTTGAGTTGGCCACCAAGCGGCTGTTACCCCGACATCGAATGGTGACGCTTGAACTGGTGTTCCCGTTTTTGCGCGAGCGCTTCCCGACCCACCGCCGCTATGGCAGTGCGACGTTCCAACAGATTTTTGCCGGGCAACTGACTGGGGCAAAGCTGATCAAGGCATCCCACCTTGCCTCGGTGGTCTTGCTCAACCGCGGTGACAAATTTGAATCCCGTGCACTGCCGGTCGAGGCACAGCTCACGCCGGTGATGGGAGCGTCGGTGGCTGACTTTGACGGCGACGGCAACGAGGACGTTTTTCTAAGTCAAAATTATTTTGCGGTTCGTGTAGAGGATTACCGGATGGACTCCGGCGAGGGCTTGCTGCTGAAGGGAGACGGCGCGGGTGGGTTTGCGTCGCAGTTCGGTCACCGGAGTGGCATCCGTGTTTACGGAGAGCAACGCGGCAGTGCGGTGGGCGACTTGAACGGAGACGGCCGCCTCGACCTGATCGTCGCCCAGAGCAAAGCCAGGCCGAGATTGTACCTGAACACGCTTGGCCAGACGGGACTGCGGCTGAGTTTGTCTGGCCCGACGCGCAATCCACTTGGCCAGGGGGCGGCCGCGCGCGCGGTGTTCGCCGACGGCTCCAGGGGAGCGGCCCGGTTGATCGGGGGAAACAGCGGCCGCTATTCGCAGGCTGCAGCGGGTCAAACACTGGGTAGGGCCAAGCGCATTCGGTCGATCGAGGTCGCTTGGCCAAGCGGAACGACCACCCTCGTGGACGTCATCGATCCGACTAGGCCAGTCGTCGTGAAGCCAAATTGACCGGCGCTTGGCCAAGCGCAATCTCCTCGAATTAATCGTTGAAGCGTCCATGGCCGCGGTTTAGTTTGCCCCCAACCCGGTGAGTTTTGAAAAATGAAAAAGAACGTTTTCCCTCCATTTAAGCGGATGCGGGCATTTACGTTGATCGAACTGCTCGTGGTCATCGCCATCATCGCAATCCTTGCGTCTCTGTTGCTACCGGCCCTGGCCCGAGCCAAGGAGTCCGCGAAGCGGACCAGCTGCCTCAACAACCTCAAGCAGATGGGTCTCGCATGGCAAATGTACGGGAACGAAAACGACAACAAACTTCCATATAACCGAGACAAATGGGGTAGTCGAACTGGGTATTGGCCGTGGGACGCTGGCATCAATGTTATGAATATGATGAAGAGGCAAGGGTTTGAGCGAAACATTATGTATTGTCCGTCCTTTTTCGAACAAAACACCGATGTTACCTGGAATTGGACCGGTCGAGATCGGCATACTGTGATCGGGTACGCTTTGACCATTCCCTGGGCGCCGCGTGTGCAGGAGACTAATATTAATTATACTCTGTCAAGTCGCCCTATCAAGGTTAAGGGTGTTACAGTTAAGCCTTCCCCCTCAGAACGTGTGTTGACCGCGGA
>JAPPPH010000335.1 GCA_028817635.1 Verrucomicrobiales bacterium
GCACCCATCACCGCTCGGCGTCCTGCGTGGTAAAGCGTGACGCTGTCGAACTGCATGTGCGTCATGTCATCGAATTCCGGTACGAACTTGGTTCCAAAGTCGTAGTGAAATTTCAATCGCTTGCCGTTCTGGAAATAAACCGTCGTGAGATCGTCCATCAGCACGGTGAATTTTGTCCATTGCGTTTCCTTCGGTTTCTTCGCACCGGGCGGTGTCCAGCCGCCCTCGGCTCCCTTGAATTCCACCATGAAATTGTCCTCCGGGAGCGTCAGCTCCGTTTTCCAGTTCGACGAGCTGCTGAGCTTGGGGGGCGTGGTCTCGAGAAGTTGAAAATACCTCTGCCCGTGAGCGGGAGCCTCGCTATAACCAAGCGACAGCTGGTCGGTGGCCGCCACCGGGAACCAGTTGGTAAGGTCATCCGAAAACAGCAGGGCCCCAACTCGCCCCTGACCAAGCCCCTTCGCCTCCACCATCGCTTGGCCAAGCGGCTTGGCAAGGCGCACGCTCAGCTCGGCCCCCTTGGCCAAGCCCATCGACAAAGCCAACGCGAGGCCGCCCAAGACTAGTTTGTTTTTCATCTGGTTCAAAATCACACCAAAACTCGGGAGCAATATTATCATTCTACACCCAAAAATCCAATGAATCGAAGCCTTAAACGGTGGGAATCCTAATGCACCTCCATTTGCTCAATGAGTCTCACACAGTTTCTGTGAATGCGTGAGTGAGTAAATTCATTTCCCTTCAGCTTTTAATTCTTCGGTTATCGACTTGCCCTCATTGTTAACAACATAGTGAATATTAATGCCAAATTTAGAGCTAACTTTTACCGAGTTATTATCTTGGTAAGCAGGAGAATTATTCTGTTTGTAGGATATCTCCAGATTGCTGTCGTCGATCCACCGAACTCTAATATCATTGAAGGCCATCCAAGTCTTGTGCTTGCCCAAAAGGCAATCACGCTGATCCAACTCTTCTTCTACTCGACGTAGATTCGCATTGAAATAGAAGTATCCAGCAGCACCTCCTCCTTCACATGAAAAACTGGTAGCAATAAATTTCCCATTAGGTGATTTTTTTTCGCTTAGAAGTTCTACTTTGTCGCTATTTTTATAAGAACTGCACCCGACTAATATTACGGTTGCGATTATTGTGATTAAGATCGTGATTTTTTTCATCTTTATTTCCCCGCTGCTCAGTTTACTTCAGCAAGTGGCCAGTTCGGAGCGATCTCCTCATCGAGTGAAGTGGATGTCATCCCGTTGGCCAAGCGCATGTGTGCCACCATCCCCACCATGGCGGCGTTGTCCGTGCAAAGCGCCGGGTTGGCCAGACGCAACTTAAAGCCCTCGCTCTTACACACTTGGCCAAGCGATGCCCTCAATCCGCTATTGCAGGTGACGCCGCCGGATGCAGTGATGCACCGGACGCCAAGCCGCTTGGCTGCACGCATCGTCTTTTTCACCAACACCTCGACGATTGCCGCCTGCACTCCGGCGCAGAGATCCCGCAACTGCCGTCCGCTCTCAAGCACTCCGGGGTTGTCTCGAACAAAATAACGAACCGAAGTCTTGAGGCCGCTAAAGCTAAAGTCATGAGAATCATCGTTTAACTTTGGCCGGGGAAAACGATGAACACCGCCGTCACCTTCACCCGCAAGACGATCCAACTCCGGCCCACCGGGATACGGCAGACCGATCAACTTGGCCACTTTGTCGAAGCACTCACCCGCGGCATCGTCCACCGTGCCACCGAGAACACGATGCTCCATCGGTGCCGCAACATGAACGAGCATCGTGTGGCCGCCGCTGACAATCAGCGAAACGTTAGGTTCAAAAGATTCCAACTGAAGCGAAAGCGGATCGCCACCAATCCACGGTGAATAAAGATGCGCCTCGTGATGGTGAATCCCAATGAACGGCTTGGCCAAGGCAAAGGCCATCCCCTGCGCCGCCCGCAGGCCAACCAACAGCGCGCCGGGCAGGCCGGGGCCGCGCGTGGCCGCCACGGCATCGAGTTGCTGCGGTGTCACGTTCGCTTGGCCAAGCGCTTGGCGTGCCACCGGCATGAGGTTGCGCAGATGTTCGCGCGAGGCAAGTTCCGGCACCACACCACCGTACTCCTCGTGAAGTTTGACTTGGGATGAAACTGCATTGGCCAACACGCTGCCATCGCGAAGCACGGCCACGCTGGTCTCGTCACACGACGTCTCGACGGCCAACAGCAACATGAAAACAATAGGCCGCTTGGCCAGGCGGAGAGATTATTCCGGCTTTTCTTCCGGCTTCTTTTCAGACTCAGGATCAGCCTTTGGCTTCTCTTCCGATTCCTTTTTCGGCTCAGCCTTCTTTTCCGGCTTGGCCTCTTTTTCGGATTTCTCCTCCGGCTTTTTTTCTTCGGATTTCTTCTTCTTTTCCTCGGCTTCCTTCTTCTTTTTTTCAGCTTGGGCGCGGAGTTTCTTTTTGCCGACCAACAGCTCCATGGCCTTGGCCAGTTGAGGATCCTCAAAACCCTCCACGTCCTCGCGGCGATCTTCATCAATCATCTTTAGCCCGCCGGGAGTGCGCGCGAGGAACAACAACTCCTCATCCCGCCGACTCATCGAGACCTTATGGCTCGGCTCGATGCCCTTGCCGTGAATAACCTCGTGACTCGGCGTGTAGTACTTGGCCGTGGTCAACCGCAACGCCGCACCCTCCTGTCCGGTCAACGGCAGAATCTTCTGCACCGACCCCTTACCGAATGTCTTCTCGCCAACGATCTGTGCGCGCTCGAGATCTTTCATGCAGCCGGCAACGATCTCCGAGGCGCTGGCGCTGTAGCCATTGACCAGCACTACCAGCGGCAGTTCCGGTCTTGCACTGCGGCCAGACGATTTATGCTGCGCGTTTTCCCCCTTGCGACGACCCTCGGTCGTCACGATCAATTCACCCTTGGCCAAAAACTTTTCGCTCACCTTCACGGCCTGGTCAAGGAGACCGCCGGGGTTGTGGCGCAGGTCAAGCACCAGTCCCTTCATTTCCTCCAGCTCAAGTTTTTTTAACGCCTCCTCGAGGTCGCGGGCGGTCTCCTCACCGAACTGGGTGATCCGTATGTAGCCGATTTTGTTTTCGTCGACCTCGAACTTCCGCTGGTTGTTGATGTCCTTGACGGTGGCCACCTTGATGAGCGCACGCTTGAGGGTGACCTCGATGTTCTTGCCGGTCGACGGCCGGAACAAGGTGACCTCTACCTTGGAGCCGGGTTTGCCCCGAAGCTTTTTCATCGCCTCTGGCATTGAGATGTTGCGGGCATTCTCGCCCTCGATCTTGACGAAGCGGTCGCCGGACATCACGCCGGCCTCATAGGCAGGAGTGTCTTCCATTGGTGCCAGTACCGTGAGGTAGCCGTCCTGAATGTTGATGTGAACGCCGACTCCGCCGAAGTTACCTTCCGTGTCCTCCTTGAGGTGGGTGTACTTGACCGGCGGCATGAACTCACTGTGCGGGTCGAGCTTGCTAAGCATCCCCTCCAGCGCGCCGTGAACAAGGTCCTGATAGGTCAAGTCGCTGCCATCGACGTAGTCGCGCCGGATGCGCTCGAGCACGTTGATGAACAGGTCTAGATTCGCGTGCGGGTCGTTCTCCTGAGAGACGGCATCACTCTCGGAATACACCTTGGCCCCGTAGGCAAGGTTACCCAGCAGGACGACGACGACCAGCCAGTGGAAAACTTTCTTTGCCGCTTGGTTCTGAAGCATTGCCCGGCGACCATACGCCCATCCGGCCCGCTTGGCCAAGCGGGAATCAGAGCTTGCTCACGAGCCAGGTATGCTTGCCGCGGGGCGTCTTTTCGACCTCATCAACCTCCCGCATAACCAAGCGGAAATCATCACCAAGCTTGCGCATCACGCCGCTCTCAATCCCGGCCAGACGTGACGAATGGAACTGCGCCGAGGGGATGTAGCGAAACTCGGCCACACCCGGTTCAGCCTGAAAAAACTGCACAGCGTACAGGCCGTCGAAAATCGAGTCGTGCATATTGAAGGCGGTCAGCGAGATTCGGCGACCACTTGCCGTGACGAGGAATTCCTGACCGCGGCCGGCAATCTCCTCGACGGCCGGCCAGGCAAATTCGCGCTCTGCATCCGGCTTGGCCAAGCGCACGTAGTCGCCGGTCCGGTAGCGCACCAGCGGCATCGCGAGATTGTCAAACGTCGTGCCGATGACTTCGCACAGGCCGTCCTCATCCGGTTCGCCAAATTCGACAAACCCGTAATGCGGCCAAAAATAGTACAACTCCGATCGAGTCCCCTCAGCCGCCAGCACGGCGCGTTCCGAGTGGCCATACCAGCGGATCGCCCGACATTGAAACACGGACTCCAGCATCCGTTTTTGATCGACCGTCAATTGCTCCGATCCACAAAACATGCCCCGGATCGGCGTGCGCCAACTTTGGTTGTGCCGCTGCAAATACTCGGCCAACTGCAGCGCGGACGATGGATAGACGTAAAGGAAGTCCGGGGCGAACGCCTCGAGTGCCTCAAGGTATTCCGGGATACGCTCGTCGGTGAGATGATAAGAGGAGAGCAACAGCCAGTTGCGGGTGGCATCGTGAGAAATGACTTTGCCCTCCGACCGCGAGTCGGTCACATGCCCCCGAATCAGCGCCAGGCGCGCCTTGTCGAAGTAACCGATCCGCCGCCAGTTCGCCTCCATGAACGCCTGCTCCTTCGGCCGGCTAACGCCCTTTTGCAAATGGAACCCAACTGGCACACCGGTGGAGCCGCCGGTGGTGATGTAAAGTTTTTGCGAGTCAGGAATGTTCGTCGACGTCAGGTCGTTGAGGTTGTTTTGAATGTCCTCTTTTGTGAGCAGCGGACAGTTCGTCAACTCATCAGTCGAGCGCAACAGGCTCGGGTCAAATCCGGCCTTCGCGAATGTGCGTTGATAAAACGGGCAGTAACTGGCGGCATTGACGAGCGTGCGGCGCAGCTCGCGAACATGATATTCGGCAATCTCGGCTGCACTCCACTCAGGCGATTCCTCGGCCAATTGACGAAATTCACCGTATGCCTTGCCGTAGCGGATTCGCCTCGGCAACAGGCGGTACGTCGCCCCGATAGCATTGCGTGCGCCCTGCGGCAGCCGGTCGTAAAGCGAGAGCAACGGATACAGTTTGTCCTCGAGGCTCATCGCTTGGTCTCAGCAACTCCCGAAGTTCGCTCGATCGCCCCTGCCCACCCGAAGTGCGGCGCAAACCCAAACCAATCCGTCGCCTGGTCAAGCGGGCCGTCCCACTCTGGTTTGTTCGATGCCACATGAATGTCGCTGGGTTGAAACAAAACAAAACTCCGCTCCTTCATCGAAAAACAGTTTTTCAGAAGTCGCAGTTTCTCCCAATCGAAGCCCATCACCATCGCGGCAGTCATGTCCACAGCGGCGGGGTGCGTCCCGGCGATAATCGTTCCACACGGCTTCCGGTCAGGAGCCATCGGACCGTTGCCCTCACCGCCGACGATACCATCCACAATGGCGAGATAACGAATCGGCTTGCTTCGCGGTTGGCCCGCCCCGTCGAAATCAAACAGGCACTTATTTAGGTCGAGCACCATGCGCCAGCACGTGTCGTTGCCGTGCCAATTGCCGGAGCGAACCACTTTCTGAGTGTCACCAAAAAACAGGCGGCCCACTTTTTTAAGCGGCACAAGCATCCGTGACAACAGGGGCTTGCCGTAAACCACGCGCTTGGCCCGCCCCATCCAGGAATGCTCCAGCTTGGCCTTGGTCGTCGTCGTGGGAAACTGGTCGCCGCCCTGATCCGGCGTGCCCTCGGTATGATGTGGCAGCCAGTTTTTGTTGGCATTGATACCAACGAGATTTTTCAACGCACAGGTGAGACCCACCTTTTTGTGCGTCTTAAGCTTGGGTAGGTTGATGAACACATCCGCGTCCATCGGCGTGCGGCAAAGCATGTATTCGTGACGCTCGCCCTGATGCCGCTCATTGGTCTCGTCCATGTCAAACGACGCACCGTAGAGTTGGCCGTTGCCACTGAACCCAACGAACTCGCTCGCTTCGTTCAACGCCACGAACGTGTCGCCCAACGGGTCTCCCGGCAGTTGCGTTTTCGACACAGTTACCCCGTCTACGGCGTGCCACTCCTCCGGGCGCAGATCGAGCAGCTCGATTTTTGGCCCGGGAAAAACTGCCCGACAGCGCTCGATCATCTCGTCGAGACCGCAATAGGCGCTTAGTGTCGAAAACGATGAATCGGTCTGTGGCGCATCGCAAACAACGATCGAGCCATCGCCATTCAACCGACCGGCCACCCAGCGAATGACCGCCTCGATGACCGCCGGGTGGGTGACCACGTGCTCCCATTGATCCGGGCCGGGGTGGCGCTCGTCGTGCTCCTTCACCCAGTTGGGCTTGAGGACCACACGATCGCCGGGGCGGACGTAATCATCCGGTAAATTCAACGATTTGATCGCCTCATTGACCAACGCCCGGACTGCATCCAAGTCGTCGTAACAATCAACCCCGTGCTGCGCTGAAACCTGTGTCGGCGCGTGTTGTCCGTCGGTACTCACTCTTTCTCCAGCGATAGTAATGCCGTGCGAACCTTTTCACCGAACGCCCGCCGCGTAAAGTGCTGCAGGTAGCGTTCGCGTAGCCCTGCCTCATCCGTCCTCCCGATGAATCCCTCCAACCGGTCAGCGATCTGATCGGGTGACTTGATATCCACCAGACCCTCGTACCCTTCCGGAAACAACTCCGACAAAATCCGCCAGCGCGTGGCAACGATCGGCAGGCCGTACGCCATCGCCTCCACAAGGCAAACCGGGTGCGCCTCAAAACTGTAGTACGACGGAAGCGAAAACGCATCCGCTTGGCCAAGCAGCTCGAGCTTTTTCACCTCATCAGCGAAGCCGTGAAATACAACCAGTGGCCCCTCGCCATCGTTTAGATCCGCCTCGCCGATGCGCTTTATGAACTCCACCTCCTCTTCGGGTAGATAAAATTTCCCGGCGACATCCAATTGCACGCGCTTGGCCAAGCCCTTGGCCTGCAGTCGGGCATTCACCTCGGCCACGGCCTCGACCAAATCGAACAGTCCCTTCTCGCGATAGCACAGGCTAAGATAAAGCACACGCCATGTTCCCGCTTGGCCAAGCGCCCTGGCACGTGCCAGTTGCTGCGGCTTGATTTGGGTATCGTATTCCGGGCAGGGGTCGGGGCTGCAATTCGGAATAGTGACAATCTTCTGCGGCTCCAGCTTGGCGGCGTCCTCGTGATAATAGTCTCCCAGTGCAATGCTGAGCGCGGCGCGGCCCAGCAGCAACCGCGACACCCAATGCTCCCAGCCACGGGCTTCAGTCTCCAACCACCCACCCACGCCAGCCGCCTGATAGTGATAGATTATCTTCCGATAGAATGGCCGGCAGAACAGCATCACGATCCAGTCCCGGTACACGGCGTTCCGCAGTCCCGGCGCCGGGACGTAATAAAAATGGGTGGCACCACGGCTGATTCTCAGCCAGATCGCCCGCAGACAATAGCGCAGCAGGAGGAACAATTTACGGGGGCTCGCGGAAGCAATGTCGTCGATGTCTCTGGAGAGTCGGGCGTCCACATGAAACACCTCAATACCGTCGCCCCCCTCTCCGCGAAGCTCATCGAGCAGTTGCTGCACCATGAAACTCTGGCCGTGAAACGGCGGCGGAACATGGGCGAAAACAACCAGCTTCATGACTTGGTAGAATTGAGTTGCGCCATGTGATCGTAGATTCGGTTGTACTTTTCCGTCATGGCACTGGCTGCCCAACCGCGGACGCTTTCCCGAATTTCCGCCGGAGGGCACAGGGTTATTTCGCCGTTGAGAACCGAAACTAACTTTGCGGCGAGGTCTTCCGCACTGCCACTCTCGAAGAGAACGCCCGTCTCTCCGTCCCGGACGATGTCAACATTTCCACCGCTGCGGGCTGCCAACGCGGGGAGGCCAAGCGCAAGAGATTCCATCAACGACACGCTGCACGGCTCGTTCTCGGACGCCACAACCACAAAATGCCCCGACTGCAACGATGCAACCACCTCGTTCGTTGATCCGTGCAAAAATACCGATTTTTGCAGTTCGTTTTTTTCGACAAATTCCCGGAGTTCCCGGACGAACGCCTGTGCGTCGGCGTCCTGCTGCTCCGGCCCCCAAAGATGAAACTCCACGCGATCACGCAACTCCTGCGGCAGCTTGGCCAAGGCCTGTACCGGTAGATGCCAACCCTTCCAGCGCACGATCGATCCCATGCCAACCAACCGGAGTTTGGCCTTCGGGTCTGCGCTTGGCCAAGCGTTGGCGCCAAGCGGTTCCTCCAGAAAACGGTCCGCGCACCCGGAGAAAACAATCCAACGGCTTGGCTCGGCAATCGTCATGTCGTAATGCCGGGCCATGGCCGGGTTAAGCAGGACAGAGGTCACTCGTTTCCGCTTGGCCACCCAACGATAAAAACCGGTTCGGTTGGCGAACGTGTGGTTGGTAAACAAAACGGGACGCCGCATGAACCAAGCAACCAACAATGCCACAACCAATCCGCCGCGGGTGTGTGCATGGATCACGTCAAACGCTTCACGCTTGGCCAAGCGTCTTAATCCAAAAAACGCGAGTGCGCTCGTGAGAAAGATGGCCAAGTGGCTCGGGGAGTCGCTGATGATGAAGCTGCCTCGTCGGTAGTCGAGCGCCGGTTCCCGGGTTTCCGAGTAGTCCCTATGTACCCAAACCGTATGTTGATAGCTCTCAACAGGGCCGACTTGATGCAGACTGCGTATGACCGAGAGGATCCCCCCGAAATCCTCGCGTTGGCCTACCAAGTGAAGGATCTTCATGTCGCCTCAGCCGTCTCCGGCTCGGCCTCCTTGCGGAGTCGATCCCGCAACATATAGTGACAAACCACCAGTAGACCGGCCTGAAGGGAGAAGGTTTTCATCGCATACTCGCTGTCCCCGTGCAGGGCGATGAACGCAATGACGTTGGCCATCCAGAGACAGGCCACAATGCAGCTTACGCGAGAAAATTCATCCTCCACACCATGCTCGCGCAGGTGAAGGATCACCTTCACCGCCAACACCGATCCCATAAACAAAAACAGGAACATAAACAGCGTCCCAAATAGGCCGGTATTAACCATCAACCCTATGAAGCCGTTGAAAAAACGGCCCTGATTCATGTGGTACGTAATCGCCGTGGGGTCCCAGTGAAGTGAGTGATCACCAAAACCGGACTGACCAAAACCACGTCCCAACCACAAGTAGTGTGGGATCATCTTCAACCCTTCCTCTCGCAGGATACGACGAGTCTCCATGGTGCTGGAGCCGTCGATCTGGGCGTCCCGATGCACCTCAATCCCGGGCAACACGGAAATCGCACGCTGCGCCGCAAGTGGCATCCGGTCAGCAAACCCGTAAGCCACAATCAAGCCGACCACCAAAACAATCCCGCTGATGACGGTATTTCGAAAAGTAAAAACACGCTGTGCAATGGTGCAGAAAAATGTCACCAACACGATAATGGCCACGGTGTATCGGTGGCCGCTCAGCAGCCCCACACCCATGATCGCGATACTGGCCGGAATCAAATACGCACCTTTGGCCGTGAGAAAGTCCCTCATCTTGAACTTGATCAACAACAACCAGAGAAAACCGGTACTCACAAAAGCAAGCGACTGGTAGCGGTTGATACCCATCTTCATCCGTTCGCGCTCAAAGTTCATCGCGTCCCCCGGCACCTCGAGGAAAAACAGGATGCTGAATAGCCACTGGGCGTTGGAGTAAATCACGTCCGAGATCACCCATGTCACGGAGAGAGCACATTGGATCACAAACAGTTTCCGAATGTGGTCCTCCTTCAGCCGCAGCATCATGAACATCAGGGGAAAAATGGCACACGTCAGCTGCTGAAAATAAAAACGACCACCCATCTGCTCGCCACCCATCGTCCGGAAACCGACGCCGCGTTCGATCATAGTGAAGACCAAAATTGCACAATACCCGGCTACACCACACAGCAGCCACTTATGCTCGTGAATGGAGTCCCACATTTCGTCCCGGTATTGGCGGAAGGAAAACACCAGCACACAACCGGTCCACCCAAGCAGTGCCGCCGCCTCCCAGACGAATGGACGTCCCGGAAAGAATGGCATGATCAGAGCTGTGGAAAACGTTGCGATCGCCAGCGTCACCGACAGAGTCGCGTGGTACGGCATCAACATCAGCCACGCCAACCCACCAAACGCCAGGGCCGCAAAGAATGCATCATCCGCAAGCGTGTAGCCGAACACGACCAACGCCATCGCAATCACTGCGAGGAAGATGAATTTTTGCAGACGCAATGCGCCCTCTAACGAACCTGCGTTCACCGCGCGCGGTTATATCGGTTTTGGGAAATTCTGCAACCTCGCGCCTCCATCACTCGGGGCTGATCGCCTCAAGTCGGCGTTTTAGTTCGGCGCGAAGGCTGGTACGTTCGACATCGTTTAACTTGCGTGGAATGTGCAGCGG
>JAPPPH010000115.1 GCA_028817635.1 Verrucomicrobiales bacterium
GGGCAGCACGGTGGGGGCGATCCCCAGCGCCATCGGTGGCCGCAAGATTACACTCAGCCACATTGGCAAGACGTTTGACGTCAACGATGAGAACGTCAGGCGCTGGAACGGCTGGTGGAGATATATTCGAACAGACCAGTTGTTCATCTGGATGCCGGGTTGCTTCATGGGCATGGCGTTGCCGGCGCTCATTTCGCTGCAGTTCTCACCGCACTCTCCGATGTTCGATGATCCCAACCGGCTCGACTGGGCTCAGGCCATCATCAGCGCTGACGGCATGCGGCATGCGTTCACGCCCGGCACGGGGCTGTCGACTTTCTTCTGGGTGGCCACGCTGCTGGTAGGACTGGTGGTGCTGTTGCCCAGTCAAATGTCCATCGTCGAGGACGTCTGCCGGCGGTGGACGGACATCCTGTGGTCCGGCAGCCAGACCGTGCGCGAAAAAATGCGCCCCGATCAGGTTCGCCGAATCTATTACTCCATTCTTGGCTTCTACGTCCTGTGGACATTTATTTGTGCGACGATTTTTCTTTTTTACAGCAAACCCAAAATCATGGTGCTGATTGTCGCCAACCTGAATACTGTTGGCATTGGCTTCACGGCATTTCTCATCCTGCGGATGAACTGCCGGCTGCTACCCGCGCAGTTGCGCCCCCGCTGGTATCACCGTGCCGGGATGATTGGTTGTGGCGTCTTTTACCTTGGCATGGCGACCGTCGTTTTTTTCCAGACACAAATGCCGCTCATCCGGGAACTCTTTTTCTAGTCACCCAATGCGACCATGAACGATTCACTTTTCAACCTGACAGGCAAGGTGGCAGCCGTGTCCGGCGCGGCCAGCGGCATGGGCCGAGCGATGTCACTGGCCCTTGCCGAAGCCGGGGCGGATGTGGTGTTGATCGACCTCAATGAGGATGGCGCACGCGAAGTCGCCAGTGCTGTCGAAGAGATGGGCCGTCGCAGCCTTGCCGCCCGTTGCGACGTTTCCAATCCAGACGACATCCGAGCCCTGTTCACCGCCATTGACGAGGCATTTGGCCGGATCGACTTTCTTGGCAACGTCGCCGGGGACGCGGTCCGCGAAAAACCGGAGACCATTCGACTCGAGGACATCGAATCCACCTGGCGAAACCTCGTGCTGGGCCGGTTTTTCTGCTGTCAGGAGGCGGGGCGGCGCATGCTGGCACAGGGCAGCGGCAGCATCGTCAACATCGGTTCGCTGGCGAGCGTCTCCGCGCTGGGGCGGGGGCACATCGGCTACAGCATGGCCATGGGCGCGGTGGCCCAAATGACCCGTGAGTTGAGTACCGAGTGGGCCCATCGCGGCATCCGGGTCAACGCCATCCTGCCGGCACAGGTTTTGAACGAGGGGCTGCAGCAACGCATCGACGCCGACCCGGGAATTCGCGACCGCTTTCTCGGGGGTATCCCGGCCGGTCGGTTTGGCCACCCGGACGACATCCGCGGCCTGTCGGTTTTTCTCGCGTCCGATGCCTCGTCGTGGATTACCGGCGCGCTCATCCCGATGGACGGAGGTAATCTGGCGCAGAACGCCGGGGGCTCGCACGGCAGTGAGACCTTCAACGAATAACACGCCCATGGACGCCACGAGTGAAACCGGCCTAATCCTTTATCGCCGAATGCAGCTCATCCGGCAGACGGAACTGACTCTGGCCAGGGCGCACCAGCGAGGGTTGGTTCACGGTGCCTGTCACACGTATGTCGGTCAGGAGGCCATCGCTGCAGGGGTGTGTCATCACCTGCGCCGGGAGGATGTTGTGTTTAGTACGCACCGCGGCCACGGCCATGCCCTGGCCAAGGGCATGGAGCCGGGAGAGTTGATCGCCGAGTTGTTTGGCAAAGAGACCGGATGTTCCGGGGGCCGTGGCGGCAGCATGCACCTGTTCAAGCCGGAGATCGGGATGATGGGCACCAGCGGCATTGTCGGGCCTTGCATTCTACAGGCCTGTGGAGGGGGATACAGTTTCAAGCTGCTGGACAGCGCCAACGTGGCCGTGGCGTTTTTCGGGGATGGAGCCGTGAACAACGGCGCCTTCCATGAGGGACTCAACATGGCCGCCATCTGGAAACTGCCGGTCCTGTTCGTCTGCGAGAACAATCAGTTCGCCACCGAGGTGCCGTTCGATTATTCCAGCGGCAACCCGAATGTCGCCCAACGTGCGGAGCAGTTCGGCATATGCGGAATTGAAGTCGACGGCAACAACGTCCACGAGGTTGAACAGGCAGCCGGGCGGGCTCTCGAGCAGGCGCGACAGGGGGGCGGCCCGACGTTGATCGAGTGCAAAACCTATCGCACCCGGGCGCACGCAGAGGGGATGGCTGACTTTACCTATCGCACTCGCGAGGCGGTGGATCAGTGGAAAAAACGCTGTCCCATCGAGCAGCTTGGCCAAGCACTGATCGAGGCCGGCCAAGCGGAGCCAGAGGATTTAAACAGCCATCGAGGATGAGGTCGCTGAACAGGTCGCGCTTGGCCAAGCGGAGGCCGAACGAGCCGCCTCGCCGGATCCGGCCACCGCCACCGCCCATGTTTATTCCTGTGCCGGCGCGGCTGTGCCCGATCCGCCAGAGCCGGGTGACAGGGAGACGACATTTGTCGGCGCCACCCTCGAGGCTTTGGCCTTTGAGATGAAACGCAACCCGGCCATCTTCGTGATGGGCGAGGGCATCGGCCAGCGGGGTGGCAACTTTGGTACCACGCTTGGCCTTTACGAGGAACACGGGGCCACGCGCCTTTGCGACACGCCGATTTGCGAGCGTGGGTTTGTCGGGCTCGGGTGCGGCGCTGCGATGACCGGTTCACGGCCGGTGATCGATTTCATGTTCATTGATTTCATCAATGACGCTTTCGGCGAGATTGTGAATCAAGTGGCCAAAATGCAGTACATGAGCAGCGGCCGGTTGAAGATGCCAATCCTCCTCCGAGGCTGCATCGGCGTTGGGCATAGCGCGGCCACGCATCACTCCGGAAATTACGCATCGATCTACTCACACATCCCGGGTATTCGCGTGGTGTTGCCCTCGACTCCGTACGACGCCAAGGGGTTGTTTCATCATGCGCTGCGTTGCGATGACCCTGTCCTGTTTCTTGAGCATCGTGAACTGATGGCCACCCGGAGCTGCGTTCCCGAAACCGATTACGAGATCCCCTTCGGCCAGGCGCGCGTCGCCCGCGAGGGAACGGACGCCACCGTCGTCGCCTTGTCGCTCATGGTTCACCACACGCTGGCGGCGGCGGAAAAACTCGCGGGGGAGGGCCAGTCGATCGAGGTGATTGATCCCCGGACAGTGTCCCCGCTGGACTTCGACACGATCCTTGGGTCGGTGGCAAAGACCGGCCGACTGCTCGTCGTGGACGAGGCTTTCGGCCCGTGCGGCTTCGCCTCGGAAATTGCCGCTCGGGTGGCCGACGAAGGCTTCGACGAACTCGACGCGCCGGTCAGGCGGCTCAACGGGGCCCACGCGCCCGTCCCCTACAGCCCGACGCTGGAGCAGGCCGTCGTACCCGGTGCGGACACCATCGAGGCCGCGATCCGCGCCCTACTGGAGGAGTGATCATGGCAACGGAAGTGATAGTACCCCGCTTGGGCTGGTCGATGGAGGAAGGCACGTTTCAGGAGTGGCTCAAGGCCGATGGCGAACGAGTCGAGGCCGGGGACATGTTGTTTGTCTTGGAGGGGGACAAGGCCTCGCAGGAAGTTGAATCCTTTGACGCCGGCTACCTTCGCCTGCCGCCCGACGTGCCCCAACCAGGGGACGCCGTTGTGGTTGGCCAGCGTTTGGCTTTTCTCGCTGATGAAGACGACCTCGAGCCGTGGAAGGATTCGCCCCAGCCCGGGGCCGTACCCGACCGCAAAACCCCGCTTGGCCAAGCGCCCGGCCCGGTCACTGCCCAAACTAAGCCGGTGCGCTCCGGGAAATCCATCTCGCCGAGAGCCCTCCGCTTGGCCACCGAGTTGGACGTCGACTGGGATAATATTGAAGGCACCGGCCGCGGCGGACGAATTCGCGAGCAGGACATTCGAGCGGCAGCCGCGCTTGGCCAAGCGGAGGCCCCGGGTACATCGTTGACAGGAAAAACCGAGCCGCTCTCGGCCACCCGCAAGGCGATCGCCCGGCAGATGGTGATCGGCACCAACCTGACCGCCCCCGTCACCCTGCATCGCGAAGTGGATGCCACGGCGTTGGTTGCCTTGCGCCGACAATTCAAACAGGCATGTGACGACAAAAAGACCGTGCCCACCTACAACGACATCCTGATTCGTCTGGTCGCGGAGGCTCTCAAGAGCCATCCGCGGCTAAACAGCCAGTGGCGCGAAGAGGGGATTTTTGTGCCGGAGCAAATTCATATCGCCTTCGCGGTGGACACGCCAACGGGGTTACTGGCGCCGGTTGTTAGCGATGCTGACCGGCTCTCCATCGACCAGTTGGCCGACCAAACCAAGGCGCTGGCGCAACAGGCCCGTGCTGGGCAACTGGAAGCGGGGCAGATGCGGGACGGCACGTTCACGGTGTCCAACCTAGGAGGTCTGGGCGTGGATTCGTTCACACCGGTGATCAATCCCCCGCAGTGCGCCGTCCTTGGCGTCGGGCGTATCCGGAAAAAAGTGGTGTGGCACGGGGAACAAGCCGTGGGCCGGGATCGATTGAACCTGAGCCTGACGTTCGACCACCGGATTGTCGACGGGGCCCCGGCGGCGAGGTTCCTTGACGATCTCGCCGGGCAAATCGAGCAACCGCCCGAGTGGCTGACGCACTGAATTGACAAGACGATTTCCATGAAAAACAGACTCCCCATTCTCACACTGTTGGCTCTCGCCACTGCGCTTGGCCAAGGCGGCACAACACGGGCGGCCGATCCCGGGCAAAGCCGGTTTGTCGATCTCTCCCTCATCGTCGCCGAGAATTATCCCTGCACATGGGCCACCGGGTTCCCGCGATTTTACATGAATCGCTACATCCGGATCGGACCGTCGAGTCCCTACAACAGTGACCTGCTGCAGATCGACGGCAACACCGGCACACAGATCGACGTACCGCCCCACTCCATTCCGCGCCCCGGCAGCGGACTGAAGAACGCCGGGCCGCTTGGTCTCGAATACACCGACCGGACCCCGGCCTGGAAGCTGGTCGGCGAAGCCTGCGTCATCGACGTGACCGCTCTCCTCGATCAGGCGCCCAACGGCGTCAGTCCGCTCGTGAAAAAGGAACACATCATCGCGTGGGAAAAGAAACACCGGCCGCTTGGCCAGGGGGACATCGTGCTGCTGTGGAGCGGGTACAGTGACAAGTATTACAGGCCAATGCCGGAGGGCCGCCGGTTTCTTGCCCTGCCGCTTGAGAAAAAAACCCCGGCCTGGCCGGATCCCGATCCCGAGTGCATGGCTTACATGGCAAAAAAGGGCGTTACCGCAGTGGGATGCGACAGTCCCACGATGGGCCCGATGCCCGACCTTGCCGCTGCCGTTCACGACGAGGGCCTGTTGCGGGGGCTGGTCTTCACCGAGGGGGCCACGAATCTCCGGAAGCTCCCACCGACCGGGGCGTTTTACTGCATGATGGGGCCGAGGCATTTCGAGGGGCCGTATGGTGAGTGCCGGGCGTTTGCCATCGTGGGTGGGCAGGCCGAAGTTCTCATCAAAGCCGCGCGCGAAAAACGGGTGGCCGATCTCTCGGTAGTGATGGCGGCGAACCATCCACTGACATGGCCCGGCCGGGGCGTATCGAGACATCGCCACCCCTACACCCGGGCCGACTTTTTTTACGAGCCGGCGCTCGACATTTTTCATCACACTCACCTGATGGACAGCCACGCCGGGACGCATCTCGTCCCGCCGGCCTACGCCCTGCCGGGGCCGGGGTTCAAAAACAAAAAATACTCCCCGGAGGTGCGGCAATGGCTCAAGGAGTACGAGGGCCGGTTCGGAGAACGCGGCACCAGCCGGACGACCGCTGACAAGGTTCCACTCGCTCAGACCTCGGGAAACGCCCGCGTGATTGACGTGCGGCCCCTCGTCGGCACGACCGAGGGCAGCCAATGGCCTGCCTCGCCGGTGATCACCACCGCCCACATCGAGGCCTACGAAAAGAAGACCGGCAAACTCGCACCGGGCGACGTTGTGCTGTTTCGCACCGGGCATGTGGACACCCATTTCAAGCCGCTGCCGGAAGGCAAGGCATGCATGGAAAATCCGATAAACGGACTCAGTGAAGGCTGGCCGGCCCCGGACGCGGAGGCCATCCAGCACTTGGCCAAGCGCGGAATCCGCTGCGTGGGCACGGACGCTCCCACGCTCGGTGGCGTGAATCCAAAACAGGCGCTGTTCACCTACTGGATGTTGGGCACTCGGGGCATGGTTGGAGTCGAATTCCTGACCGGGCTTGGCCAACTGCCGGCCAAGGCGGTGTTTCTCTTTGCCCCGGTGAAAATAAAGGGCTGCCATGGTGGCCCCGGGCGTGCGATCGCGCTGTATTAAATACCATATCCGCTTGGCCAAGCGCTTGGCCAAAACACGAAAAACCGGGCAAATTGGGTTGGCGTGCGGTGGTTTTTCTCCGTAGATTTCCCGGCGTCCGTAGCGTTATGAAATTTTCTGATCACGAACGTGCCGTGCGCCGAATGATGCGTGCGCCGAAAACCCGGCGCGAGATGCTGAAGCAGTTGGGAGCCGGCATGGGTACCATCGGCCTGGCTGGGTTGATGGCCGACAAGGGGCTGCTCGCCCCGGCCGCGCAGGCGTCCACCTCGCCGCTCGCGCCCAAGACGCCGCACTTCGCGCCCAAGGCCAAGCACATCATTCAACTATTCATGCCGGGTGGCCCATCGCAGGTCGATACGTTTGACCACAAGCCGGCGCTCACGGAGCACGCCGGCAAACGCCCGAGCCTTGTTGACCGCAAGACGCTGCGGAACACGAAGAACGGCCTGATGCCCTCGCCGTTTGGCTTCAAGCAGTACGGCCAGAGCGGCAAGTGGGTCAGTGATATTTTTCCCGAGGTGGGCAAGATGGTGGACGACATTTGTTTCGTCCACTCGATGCACACCGACATCCCGGAACACGCCGGGGCGATCATGATGATGAACGTCGGGCACATTCAGCCGAACCGCCCAAGTCTCGGCTCATGGCTGGCCTATGGGCTGGGCAGTGAGAGTGATAATCTTCCCGGGTTTGTCGCGATGTCTCCCCGCGCCCAACCGCGTGGCAAGCTGGCCAATTGGGGCAGCTCATTTCTCCCCGGTGCCTACGCCGGCTCGTACGTCAACATCGGCAGCATGAAGCCGGACGCCGTGATCGCCGACCTCAAAAACGGCAGCCTCAACCGTAGCGAGCAGCGCAAGCAGGCCGATCTTCTGGCCAAGTTGAACCGAGGGTTCCTCGCGCGCCGCGAAAAGGACGCGCAGATCGAAGCCGGCATCGAGGCGATGGAGATGGCCTTCCGCATGCAATTCAGTGTGCCGGACGTTTTTGATATCTCGAAGGAAAGCCAGGCCACGCGCGACCTGTACGGTGACAGCGAGTATGCCAAGGGCTGCCTCATCGCCCGGCGCCTCGTGGAGCGCGGTGTGCGGACGGTTCAACTTTCGCACTCGATCGACGGGTACGACATCGCCTGGGACACCGGCCACGGTGACATCAAGGGCGGTCACGCCCGCTTGGCCAAGGCCTGTGACCAGGGGATTGCCGCGTTGCTCAAGGATCTCAAGACGCGCGGATTGCTCGACGAGACTCTCGTAGTCTGGGGCGGTGAATTCGGCCGCGCACCAACTTCCGAAGGCAAAAACGGGCGCGACCACGATCACTACGGCTTCACCGTCTGGATGGCTGGTGGCGGTGTGAAACCCGGCTACAGCTATGGTGCCACCGACATGTTCGGCTGCTCAGCTGTCGAAAACCGCGTCCACGTCCACGACCTGCATGCGACCATCCTCAATCAGATGGGACTCGATCACGAGCAACTGACCTACCGTTACAGCGGCCGCGACTATCGGCTCACCGATGTCCACGGCAAGGTCGTCAAGGACGTCATCGCCTAGCCGCGCCATGGCTTGCGGTCGTGCATTTTTGAGGCGTCCGTGGCTGCTCATCCTGTTCGCTGCCCAACTGGCTGCCCAAGCGGCGCCGGATTTTCAGCGCGACGTTCGGCCGATATTGGCCGGGCATTGTTTCAAGTGTCACGGGCCGGACGAGAAAACCCGTAAGGCCGATCTCCGGCTGGACGTCCGGCCGGAGGAGGACGCGTTCGCCCGCTTGGCCAAGCGCATCGACCACCCCGACCCCGACGAATTGATGCCGCCGCCCTCGGCCAAAAAGCCGCTGTCCGCCGCCCAAAAAAAGGTGCTTCAGAAATGGGTGCAGGCCGGTGCCGGGTACACTGAGCACTGGGCGTTCATCCCGCCAAAGGCCAAGCCGTTGCCGAAGGTGAACCAGACCGACTGGCCCCGGAACGACATTGACCATTTCGTTTTGGCCCGGCTAGAGACGTCCGGAAAATCCCCTTCAGCGGAGGCGGATCGTTACCGGTTGATCCGCCGCCTGTCGCTGGATCTCATTGGCCTGCCGCCCACGCCGGGAGAGGTTCGGGAGTTCGTGGAGGACACACGGCCGGATGCCTACGAGCGGCTGGTGGATAGACTGCTCGACCGGCCGGAGTACGGCGAGCACTGGTCGTCGTCATGGCTCGACCTCGCACGTTATGCCGACACGAACGGCTACGAGAAGGATCGCCCGCGAACCATCTGGCCGTGGCGAGACTGGGTAATCCGCGCCATCAACGACGACATGCCGTTCGATCAATTCACCGTCGAACAGATCGCCGGCGACATGCTGCCGGGCGCCACATTGTCGCAGCGCGTGGCCACTGGTTTTCATCGTAACACGATGGTCAACGAGGAGGGCGGCATCGATCCGCTTGAGTTCCGATTCTACGCGATGGTCGATCGCGTCAACACCACCGGCACCGCGTGGCTTGGCCTCACGCTGGGCTGTGCGCAGTGTCACACGCACAAGTTCGACCCGGTACCGCACCGGTCGTACTACGAGCTGATGGCGTTCATGAACAACACGGCCGAACCGGAGCTGCCGCTGTTCACGCCGGAGCAGAAAATCAAAAAGGAATCGGTCGAGAAACAAATTCGCGAACAACTCTCGTCGCTCGCGGTCGACAACGCCAAGTATGAGGCTTGGCTCAACAAAGAACGGGCGACCGCCGTACCGTGGCAAACCATCGTCCCCGCAAAAATGAAGGCGAGCATCGGCTGGCTGGAGCTGCTCGAGGATCAATCCATTTTTGCCAGTGGCGACACGCGCAAGCACGACACCTACGAGCTTGAGTTTAACGATCTGCCCGAGGGGATCACCACGCTGCGGCTCGAGGCGTTGCCGGATGCGCGTCTGCCCAAGGGAGGCCCCGGCCGCGCGTATTACGAGGGGCCGAAGGGCGATTTTTTCCTGAGCGAACTCAGGCTCATCGCAGACGGCCAAGCGGTGAAATTGGAATCCGGCTCAGAAAATCATGCCAAGCAGTGGATCGGCAGCGGCAAACCCGGCGCGATGGCTGCGCTGGACGGCGATCTGCAGACCGGCTGGTCTGCCAGCGGGCGCGAGGGCAAGCCCAGTCAGGCCGTTTGGCAACTGGCCAAGCCGCTCACAGCCAGCTCGCTCACGGTGCAAATGGATTTCAGCCGCCACTACTCCGCGAGCCTTGGCCGGTTTCGCTTCTCGGTGGCCAAGCGCGACAAAGCGCCCAAGGCAAAGGAACTGCCCGGCGACATCGCGGCCCGCTTGGCCAAGCCGGCCGATGCGCTTGGCCAAGCGGACCGCGACGCCCTCCGCGCACACTACATCGAGACCACCGGCGACGCGGCCGAGCTTCGGAAGCCGATAGAGGCACTTCGTCGGGGCATCCCCAAACCACCCACCACGCTTGTGATGCACGAGCGTCCGGCAAGCCGTGTTCGCCCGACGCACCGCCATCATCGCGGCGAATTCCTTTCGCCCCGCGAAACGGTTCTACCGAAAGTGCTGCCGTTCCTGCCGCCCCTCGCGGAGGAACTGCCGCGCAACCGGCTTGGTTTTGCGCGGTGGCTGGTTGACCCGGCCAATCCGCTCACGGCCCGTGTCACTGTCAACCGGCTGTGGGCATCCATTTTTGGTGAAGGCATCGTGCGCACGACGGAGGATTTTGGTTACACCGGCGCTTCCCCCACGAATCCAGAGCTGCTCGACTGGCTCGCGTTGGAATTCATCCGTCAGGGTTGGTCTCAGAAAAAACTGCTGCGGCTCATCGTCACCAGTGCCACCTATCGGCAGCGATCCGGGACGGAGTACCGGCTGAGCGCAGAGCAGATTCGTGACTCTCTCCTGAGCGTCAGCGGCCTACTGCATCAGCGGATCGGTGGGGCGAGCGTTTTCCCGCCGCAACCCGGGAGCATCGGCGAGGGCATCTACGGTGGCGGCGGCTGGAAAACCAGCTCAGGCGCGGATCGTTATCGACGGAGCCTTTATACCTACCGCAAACGCTCAATGCCCTACGCGATGCACGACACGTTTGATGCCCCCAGCCACGAAACCTGCGTGGCGCGTCGTGAGGTTTCCAACACCCCGTTGCAGGCGTTGACGCTGTTGAACGACCCCCTCCCCATCGAGGCAAGCCGCGCACTTGCCCAATGGGCGGTGCAGCAGTCCGGCGATCGGGCGTCTGTTTCGAAGGCGTTGTTTGAGCGATGCCTTTCTCGTCCGCCGGATGCCAGGGAACAAAAGATCGTACTGGATTATTTCGAAAAAACGCTTCGACGATTTGAATCCGGCGAAATCGATGCCGCCAAGGTGGCCGGCCCCGGCCCCGGGGACACAAACAAAAGAGCTGCATGGACCGCCCTGTCCCGTGCACTGCTCAACACACACGAATTTATCACCCGCAATTGAGGATGAATAAAACGAATCTAACGGACTCGCAGGCTCGTCCCTCCAATTCCTCGGAGATTACGCGGCGGCACTTCTTTGGGGAATGCGGCTATGGGGTGGGCAAGATTGCGCTGGCTGGGTTGTTGACCGGGTCGCTTGGCCAAGCGCGGGCGCGCACCCACTTTGCGCCCAAGGCCAAGCGGGTGATTCATCTTTTCCAGGCCGGCGCACCGAGCCAGCTGGAGCTGTTTGATAACAAGCCCAAGCTGAAACAGCTCGAGGGCAAACCGCTGCCGCCCTCTGTGATCGGCGATCAGCGTTACGCCTTTATCCAACGCGATGCCGCCGTGCTGGGGCCGCGGTTTGGCTTTGCGCGACACGGCCAATCCGGCGCGGAGTTGTCCGACAAATTGCCGCACTTGGCCAAGGTCGTCGATGACATCGCCATCATCCGGTCGATGCACACGGATCAGTTCAATCACGCGCCCGGGCAGATTTTTTTCAATACCGGTTTTGCCCAGCCCGGCCGACCGTGCCTCGGTTCGTGGCTCAGTTACGGTCTCGGTGCCGAGACGAGTAATCTGCCTGCTTTTGTTGTGCTTTCCACCGGCGGCGGCATCAGCGGCGGCTCGGCGTTGTGGTCGGCCGGGTTCATGCCGGGCAAACATGCCGGGGTCCGCTTTCGAAACTCGGGCGATCCCATCCTCAACGTGAGCCGGCCCGAGGGCGTGGATGCCCAGCTTCAGCGCGACTCGATAGACCTGATCGGTGCGCTCAATCGTCGACGATTGGAGATTGAAAACGACCCCGAAATTGCCACGCGCATTGACAGCTACGAGATGGCGTATCGGCTGCAGGCCAGCGCGCCGGAGTTGATGGACTTGAAAAGTGAAAGCGCCGAGACACTCAAGCTCTACGGCGCTGACCCGGCCAAGCCGTCGTATGCCCGCGCCTGTCTGCTCGCGCGGCGCATGATTGAGCGCGGCGTGCGTTGCGTGAACATTTACCACTCCGGCTGGGATGCCCACTCCAACGTTGCCGGCAACGTAACCAACAACGCACGCACCACCGATCAGGCCAGCGCGGCATTGATCACCGATCTCAAGCGGCGTGGCCTGTTGGAGGATACGATGGTTATTTGGGGGGGGGAGTTTGGGCGCACGCCAATGGTTGAGAGTAACCCCACGCTCAACCGTTCACAGGGTCGTGATCACCATCCGCAGGCGTTCAGTCTTTGGATGGCCGGCGGCGGCGTGAAGGGCGGTGTCACCCTTGGCGCCACTGATGAACTTGGCTTTCACATCACCGAACGACCTGTGCACATCCATGATCTGCAGGCGACGATTCTTCATTTGCTTGGGCTGGATCACGAGCGGTTGACGTTTCACCACGGCGGCCGCGACTACCGCCTCACCGACGTACACGGCAAACTGGTTCGGGAAGTGGTTGCGTGACACTTGGCCAAGCGCTTGGCCAAGCGGACTTCGTCAGATGTTTTCCTTGGGCGCCTCGGGATCGTCCTTGGGCGCTTTGCTCTGAGGGCGGGCGCCGGGGGGCGGCTCGACGATGACGACCGGGATCGGGTAGCGCAGTTTCATCACCTCGTCCACCACGACCTCGATCGTGTAGACGCCGGGGGCCTCGAATTGTGTGCCGGCGAACATCGCGACATTGGTTGCACAGTGCGCCGGGTCGCGCAGGACGAACTTGGTCTCGCACTTGCGCATGACGGTTTCCTGATCGGGGGCGATGAGCCGGATGTTTTCGTGAAACTCACCCACACCGGCCACCCAGCGGGTGAAGACGCAAAGTTTGCCGGCGACGATCGGCAGCTTGGGCACGCGGATGGCACCGATGATGCCCAGCGCGATGAAGTTGCCGGTGACCTCCTGCCGTACGTCTTCGCACAGCACGGAGCATTGCAGGTCGGGAAGGATTCGGGAGGCTTGCATTTAAATGGTTGGGTTGCCTTTGCCGGTTTGTTGTTCCGCGGCACGGACGGTGTTGCGCATGAGCATGGCGATGGTCATCGGGCCGACGCCGCCGGGGTTGGGTGTGATTTTCCCGGCGATCGGCTGCACGGCGGCGAAGTCGACATCGCCCACGAGCCGGTAGCCCTTTTCGGCGGCGGTATCGTCGACTCGATTGACTCCGACATCGATCACGGTTGCCCCCGGCTTGCACATGTCGGCCTTGACGAAATCGGCCACACCCATCGCCGCGACCAGGATGTCCGCCCGGCGGCAGTGCTCCGCGACATCGCGGCTGCGCGAGTGGCAGAGGGTGACGGTGGCATTGGCGTGCTTGTCTTTCTGGCAGAGGATCGCCGTCATCGGTTTGCCGACGATGTTGCCCCGGCCAAGGACCACGACCTTGGCGCCCTCCACCGGCACGCCGGAGCGGATGAGCAGCTCGTGAACCCCGCCGGGGGTGCACGGCACGAAACCGCCGCCCTCACCCAGCATCAGTTTGCCGACGTTCACCGGGTGAAATCCGTCGATGTCTTTTCCGGGCGATACCGTTGAGAAAACCTTGGTCTCGTCGATGTGCCCCGGCAGCGGCGCTTGCACCAGCACGCCGTGCACGCTGTCGTCGGCATTGAGTTTCTCGAGTAGCTCGAGCAGTTCGGCCTCGGGGGTGTCCTCCGGTAGGACGGTGGTTTCGGAACGGATACCGAGCTTGGCTGCGGTGCGCTCCTTCATGCCGACGTAGACGCGCGATGCGGGGTCTTCTCCCACGCGAATGAATACAAGGCACGGCTCCACGCCGTCTGCCTTCAGGGCAGCGACACGGGCTTCGGTCTCCGCGTGGACCTCCTTGGCGATCGCGCGGCCATCGATCAAATTATCCAGTGACATCAGGGAACGGTCTTGAGGGTGCGCACATCGAGCAGCGGAAGCGAGGGCCAGCGGGGATCGACCGCTTCCACTCCGGTCAGGATCACCTTGCGATTGCGCAGCATGTTCATCAGCCGTTCGAACGTGATCGGCTCCTCTTCGTCATCCGCCACCTTCAGCGGGGTTTCGTCTGATGAGAACAGGTAATTCAGAGTGCGGCCTTTTTCGTCCACCAACTCGTAGCGACTCGGTGCACGGGGGCTCCGGAAAAACCGGCGCTTGATTTTGCCTTCGCGAGTGACAATGCGCGGCGGCGGGACCGGGAGTTCCTTTTTCGAGGTGACGGGTGCGGGATCCGGCTTAATCTCCTCGGCGTCCTCCGGGTTGCCTGCCGGTGGGTTGTTTGTGTCCGTGCCTTCCTCGACCACCACGACCTCGGGCTCCGGCACATCCGGCATGTCGTTGGTTGTGGGTTCCTGCTTCGACTCGGTGGATTCGGTGGTTTCCGTGGACTCGGTTGTTTCAGTGGTCTCAGTGGTCTCCGCAGCGGTAGCCGGCTCCTCCGTGGTCTCTGTGTTGGCCGTTTTTTCCTCGGTAGTTTCGGTCACTTCAGTGGTTGCATCCGGTTTTTCCTCCGTTGTTTCGGTGGATTCAGTCGTCTCGGCTACCTCGGTGGATTCCGTGTTTTCAGTCGTCTCGGTGTTCTTCTCCTCAACTGTCTCAGCCACCTCGCCGATCTCGATAAAACTGGCTGCAACATATGCGTGGGCGCCGTCTGGATGCTCAATCTCAATCCAGTCGCCGGAGGTTCGTTTTTCCTTCACTTCATCATCCTTCGCCAAGTGGGCGACGATGCTGAAGCGCTCGCTGCCGCCGGCACGGACATTGAGTTTGTTGGCGGTCACCTTGCCTTCCTTGACAAAGGCCATGTGCACCCAGGTTTGGCCGCCGGCTGGCATGGCGATCTTGAGCCACTCGCTCGGCTCGCCTTCCTTCGGTGGATCAATTTTCACTGTGGCCAGTACGGTGACGGTGTCGTCTTTGCGGAGCTGGGTGACTCGCTCTCCGATCAGGCTAGCCCGGGCACGAACGTTTACTCGATCGGCGGTAACTTTGCCGGATTTCGGTGGGGCGATATCGGTGACGATGCTCTTCGCCGACACGGCTGAAAGCGCCATCAGCCATGCGAGCGCGGGGAGGATGAGACGGCCAAGTGATTTCATTGGACGCCGAGTGTGGAACGTCCCTGTTGCCGTGTCAATTCCGGCGATGGCTTTCCCGTGTTTTGCCACCGGACCGCAGGCATGAGGCGATCTCGGCCTGACTCAGGACGCGCCATTTGCCGAGCGGCAGCTCGCCCAGTTTCACCGGCCCGACCGCGATGCGCTGCAGCCGCAACACCCGATGGCCAAGCGCTTTAAACATCCGGCGAATCTCCCGGTTTTTCCCCTCGGCCAAAACCAGCTCCACCTCGCTGCGTGTGTTATTGGCGGCCAGTAACTTGGTGCGCTTGGCCTGAAGCCATTCGCCGTTATCGCGCAGGCCGTTGGTCAGGGTTTTCAAGGCCTCGGTGTTAACCCGCTTGGCCAAGCTCACACGGTAGGTCTTGAGCATGCCGTGCCGGGGGTGGGCCACTTTTTGGCAGAATTCCCCGTCGTTGGTCAGCAGGATCAACCCCTCGCTGTCGGCGTCCAGCCGGCCGATGGTGAACAAGTGGCCCCAGTCGCCCGGTAGCAGGTCAAACACCGTCGCCCGGTCGTGGGTGTCCCGGCGGGTGCAGATAATCTTGGGAGGTTTGTTGAGGGCTACGAAGCGCTTGGTCTTGGCCTGAACCGGCTTGCCGTTCAGCGTGACTTCGTTTTTGGAGGGATCAATCTTAGTGCCAAGCAGGCGGATGACTTGTCCGTCGACGGCGATTTTCCCGGAGAGAATCAGCTTCTCGCCTTCGCGGCGCGAAGCCACCCCGGCCTCTGACAGGAATTTTTGCAGTCGAACCGTCACCGCTGGAAAAATAGGGCGGTGGCGTCAGGACGGGGAAGACAGAAGAACCGGCGGACTATTCCTCCGGCTTGGTTTTCTTCAGGCCGGTGATGCGGCCGCCTTCCTTGAATTCACCACGCTTGCGGAGCAGCTCGACCCGCTCGAATCGCTTGAGAACGGTGCGCTTGGTCGTGGTGCCGCCGCCGGTTTTCAGACTAGGATGCTGTGACATGTCTCTAAAAAGTAAAGTTTCTGGAGTCCTCCGCCGAAAAGCGGGCGCGGGAACCTACCACAACGAAATTCGATTGCAACCGGTATTTTTCAGCAAAAAACCGGCTTTTCTCGAGTATGGCAGACGGGCACGCTGGGCCCAGCACGAATCCGTCCATGACTGTTGTCTCCCGCAAAACCTTATTGCTGCTGCTCGGCTTGGTCCTGGCGCTGCCCTTGGCCAAGTCGGACGCGCCCGATATTCGCACGGTGAAGCCGGACCTGACCGTGCCCAAGCTCGAGTCCGGCAAGGCGGCCCCCGGCAGCCGGGTCCGGGAGACCCTGCCCGGCTACAAGAAAACCAAGGTCTATCATGTCACCTATCTTCCGACCAACTGGCAGGCGGGAAAACGCTATCCGGTCATTGTCGAGTACGCCGGCAACAATTACCACGGGGCACATGGCGACATCAGCACCGGGCGGCCGGAAGGCAGCAACATGGGCTACGGCATCTCCGGGGGGCGGGGTTTCATCTGGGTTTGTCTGCCGTACCTCAACGCTGCCGGAGACGACATCGCTCTCACCTGGTGGGGCGACGCGAAAAACCGGACGGCCAAGCCGACGATCGACTATTGCCTCAAGGCTGTTCCGTGGATTTGTGAACAGTACGGCGGCGACCCCGGGCAGGTCATCCTTGCCGGGTTTTCCCGGGGCGCGATCGCCTGCAACTATCTTGGCCTGCACAACGACCGGGTGGCCAAACTGTGGCGGGCGTTTATCCCGTACAGCCATTACGACGGCATCGCCGCCTGGCCGTATCCCGGCTCGGATCGCGACTCGGCGGGCGCACGGCTGAAGCGCTTGGCCAAGCGGCCGCAGTTCATCTGCCACGAGGTCACCGGCTCCCGGCTCAACCTCGCGGCCACCCGGCGCTGGCTCAAGTCCACCGGCCTGACGGAAAATATCACCTTTGCCGAGACCGGTTTTCGCAATCACAACGACGTCTGGCTGCTCCGGCCAAGCGCCGCCCGTAGTCAGCTGCGCCAGTGGTTGGAGGGTGTTTTGTCACAAAAGCGCTGAACCAAACTTGGCCAAGCGCGGCTTGCGTCCCGGCGCGGGACGACTACACTTCCGCACCGCTTCAAGGCGGTACAAAAACGGTATGGATCCAAAGGAAAAACTTTCCCGAGACGACTTCCCGGACGAGTTGCGCGAGCAGTTCGCCGTGGTGGAACGCCGGCTTTGGAAGGTGGAAACGACGATGGCGGTCTGCCTCGCCGCCGCCGGTTTGTTCGGCTCGTACCTCGTCCTGTTTTTCTCTGACCGGCTTTGGGACAGCCCGGGCTGGCTCCGGGTCGGGCTGTTGGTCAGCGGCATCGCCACGACGGTTGGCGCGATCTTTTGGTGGACATCACGCTGGGTTTTTCATCGGCGCGACACCCGGGCGCTTGCGCGGCTGGTGCAGCGGCGTTATCGGCGACTGGGCGATCGGCTGCTTGGTATTGTTGAGTTGGCCGAAGAGGAAAAACGGCCGGCGGTATTTTCGCCCGCCCTCTATCGAGCCGCCATCGGGCAGGTGGCCGGCGAGGCGCTGAAGCTGGATTTCAAGCAGACGGTCAGCCCCCGGCCGGCGAGGCGTCGTGCCGTTATTGCCTTTGCCCTGATTCTCATCGCCGTCACCGGCTGGGCGATCCTGCCCGAGGCCGGGCTAAACTCTCTGCGTCGTTGGGGTTTGCCGGGCGCGGAGATCACGCGCCACACGCTGATCCACCTCGCAGGGTTCCCGGCCGAGCGTGTTGTGGCCAAGGGGGAGCCGTTTGAGGTTGGCGGTTCGGTCGAGTTCCGCTCGTTTTGGGAACCCCCGACCGGCTCGGCTCGGTTTCGCGACAACCAGCCGCTGTCCGCGGACATCGCCGACGGCAAGGTGAAATTCTCCGTCCCCGGTCAGGTGGAGGACGGTGACCTGACGGTATCCGTCGGCGACGCCGAGCACGCGGTGGCGATCCGGCCGGTGTCCCGCCCTGCCATGCGGGAGTTGCATGCGCGAATTGCGCTGCCGGATTATCTCAAATATCCGATGCAAAATGAGATTGTGCAGGCTGGTTACCTGCCGGTTCTACGCGGCAGTACGGTTCAGTTTCAGGGGCGTGTCTCTCGCAATCTCAACGAGGCGCAGGTGGCCATCGACGAGGTGGGCACACCGATGCAGGTGCGCAATGAATCCTTCGCCAGTCCGGAACACAAGGTCGATGACACGGCGCATTTCGCCTTCACGTGGCGCGACGAGCATGACCTTGCCGGAGCTGCAGCGTGGCAACTTAACATTGAGCCAACCGAGGACACCGCGCCCCGCCCCGATCTTGGCTCACTTGGCCGCAGTCTTGCCATCCTCGAGACCGAGGTACTCGAGTTGAAGGCCAGCGTGCACGACGACTTTGGCATCAAGGAAACTGGCCTCGAGTGGCGTGCGCTTGGCCAAGCGGAGGAGCAGAAACCGAAGGCGGTCGCCGCCCTGACGAAGGAGGCAGCCAGCCCGCAGGAAACCGAGATGGAGGCCGACTTTCACTTTAGCCCGGCTGTACTGGGCATCGAGCGCGACACCACCGTGGAGCTGGCCGTCTGGGCCACCGACCACATGCCGGGCCGCGAGCCAGCCCGTACCCAGCCGATCCAGTTGCACATCCTCGGCACGGAAGATCACGCTGAGATGGTGCGTCAAAAACTGGAGGAAGTTTTGCAGGATTTGGAGGAAGTCTCGCGTACCGAGGAAAACATCGCCGAGGACACCCGCGAATTGGCGCAGAAGGATGACGACGACTTGGCCAAGCGCAAGACCAACGAGAAAATCAAGGAAACGGCCGACAACCAGCGCGACAACGCCGAGGAGTTGAAGGACCTGGCCAGGGAGGGGGCGAAGGCGTTGATGGAGGCCATGCGCAACCCGGCGTTTGACGAGCAGACTCTGCGCGACTGGGCGCAAAATCTGAAGTCGATGAACGAGCTGGCCGACCAACAGATGAAGCAGGCTCAGTCCAAGCTTGGCCAAGCGGCACAGGAAAGCCAGCCGCAGGATAAGAAGGAGAATCTCGCCGATGCACTCGAGGAGGAGGAGGAGGCACTCGACGAGTTAGCCGACCTGCAGGACAAGGTGAACAAGGACCTCGACAACCTGCAGGCGCTCACGCTCGCCCAGCGGCTGCGCAAGCTCGGCAAGGAGGAGCTTGCGTTGCGCAAGAAAATCAAGGACATCATTCAGGAGACCATCGGCCTGATGCCGGAGGATCTGCCGGAACGCTACACCCGCGCCAACACGCGCTTCACCAAGTCGCAGGGCCGCACGCAGGAGAAGGCCGTCGAGTTGCAGGGCGAGATCAGCCGTTTTTACGAGCGCACCGGCAAGGGCCAGTACGGCGAGGTTAGCAAGGAGATGGAAACCGAGCAGACCGGGGAGGCACTCGCCGAGATCGAGACGCAGATTGAGTCGAACATCAACATGCTGGCCATCCGCAACCTCGGCAACTGGGCCGGCAAATTCGAGGGATGGGCCGAGATGCTCGAGCCACCCAAGCCGGAGGATGACGGCGGCGGACAAGGCGGCGGTCAGGGTGGCGGCGAGAAAAAGGAAAACAATTTGATGAAGCTGTTGTTCTCCATGCTGCGCCTGCGCGAAAGCGAGTTGCGCCACCAGCAGCAGACGACACTGGTCGAGCAGCAAAAGGGTGATGCCGAGACTTACAAAAAAGGGGTCGAACGACTTTCAAAAATGCACGCCGACTCGATGCTGGAACTGAACCGGCTGCAGTTTGAGAATGCCGAGCCGGCGATGCTCGATCCGTTGCAGGAGACCTTCGATGCGATGGAGATCACCGATAACTTTTTGGAGAAGCCGCAGACCGACGTCGCCACGACCACATCTCAGGCCAACACCATCCGGCACATGTCCGACGTCATTAACCTGATCAACGAAGAGATTAAGCGTGACCAAAATCAACAGGGCCAATCCAAGGCCCAGCAGGAGATGGCGTTCATGATGGCGATGATGGCCATGAAACAACAGATGGGTCAGGGCATGCAGCAGGGACAGACCGCGGGCGGCAGTCAGGCTGGTGGATCAACCGACCGAGTGGCCAGCGGGTTGACCGGGGACGCCGCCGGGCGCGAGGACGCCAGTCGTACCATCAGCCGTGGCAGCGGTGCGGCGACCAAGTTGCCGGAGGAATTTCGGGATGCGCTGCAGGGATATTTCGAGGCAGTGGAGGCCATTGAAGGGGGCGAACAGCCATGATGCACACAAGGCTTTGGCTGCTCCTGCTCGGTTGTATCGTGTTGTCCGCACCGGCAAGTGCGCAGGAGTTGTTTGAGGAATCCAACGATGCACTGACAAAAGAAATCGAGCGTATGTACGTTCGAGGCCTTCAGTTTCTAGCGCAGGGTCAAACCACCTCCGGTGGTTTTAAGGACAGTCCGTACGGCACTTCGCCGGGAGTGGTTGGGTTTGCAGTGATTGCCTATCTCGCGCACGGGGATGATCCCAACCACGGCCCCTACAGCGGCAACATCAAGCGCGGACTCAACTTCATTATAAGTAAACAAAACCAGACGACCGGCTACATCGGCACCACGATGTACAACCACGGTTTCGCCACGCTGGCCCTCGCCGAGGCGTACGGTGCGGTGGAGGACGAGCGGCTTGGCCCAGCGCTCGAGAAGGCAATCAGCCTGATCGTCAGTTCGCAGAAAAACAACCCGCGTGGCGGGTGGCGTTATTCGCCGGACAGCACCGACGCCGACACCACTGTGAGCGGCGCACAGATGGTCGCGCTGTTTGCAGCACGCAACGCCGGCCTGGCCGTACCGGAGACGGCGATCCAGACTGGGCTGAAGTATTTCAAGTCCTGCCAGACCCCTGAGGGTGGTTTTGGCTACACCTCAAACCGTGGACCCAACGCCGCGCGCACGGCAATTGCCACGCTGGTGTTTGCGTTGGCCAAGGAGAAGGACAGCGCCACCTTTCGCAAAGCATTTGGATATCTGCGAAAGGCGCCGGAAAGCTCGAGCTACCGGCAGTACTATCTCTATTATGGTGCGCAGGCGTTTTTCCACGCCTCCCCGGCGGAGTGGGGCAAGTGGAACCGCAAAAACATCACCAAGCTGAAGGAGAGTCAAAACGAGGACGGCAGTTGGAGCGGCCAGTTCGGGACCACCTTCAGCACATCCGCATCGTTACTTTCCCTCGCGCTCAACTACCGGTTCCTGCCCATCTATGAGCGGTAAGCCGAGCCAAACCAAACGATGCCGCCGGCCGCTGACTTGGGCACTGTTGTGTTTTGCGCTTGGCCAAGCGCTTGGCCAGGCGGCGGGTGGAGACAGCCTACTCCGATTCATGGACGGCTCGATGCTTCACGGTGACCTGCAGCAGGTCAGCCTGCAGCAGGGCGTGCGCTGGGGGCATCCGGATTTGGCCAAGCCGGTCGATTTTAAGCCGGACAATCTGGCTTGGATTCGCTTCGAGGGTGCGAGGCCGGTGCAGCGGAACAACGATCCCACCGTGCACATTCGTTTTCACAACGGCGATGAGGTACTCGGCAATCTGGTCGCACTCGATGAACAACGCGTCCAGTTTTCGACTTGGTTCAACGAGCAACTTTCCGCACCGCGCAACGTGTTGCAGTCGCTCGCGTTTCTCTCACCCGGTTTCCGGATTTTGTACGAGGGACCGACCAGCATGGACGGTTGGAGGCTGGGCCGCGACCCGGACGCGTGGAAATACCGCGACGGGGTTTTCATCTCCGAGGGGGTTGGCGTGCTGGGCCGTGACTTCGGGCTCAAGGGATCGTCTCGCGTGGAGTTTGACCTCCAGTGGAATGGCACCTTCAGCTTGATTGTACCGGTGTACACCTCGGCGCTCGACCGGTTCGACTATCGGAGCAACTCCTACATGTTTTACATCAGCCGCGGCTACGTGAGCCTTCAGCGCGTGCAGAGCGGAGCCGGCGTGCGCAACCTTGGCCAAGGGCAGATCCCGGAGATGCAATCGAAGAACCGCGTGTCGGTCGAGATTCGCGTCAACAAGGACAAGGCGGAGATGGAGCTGTATATCGACCGGAAGCTCGTCCGCAAGTGGCGCGACACGAACGGCTTCGCCGCGACCGGTTCAGGCATCTCGTTTTTCTCCCAGCTCAACGGCCCGATCGTGCGCGTCAGCAACCTGCGCGTCTCAGCTTGGGACGGTCACTCCGACCCGGTGCAATTCGCGCAGGCCGTGAGCGACGAGGACATGGTTTACCTGAAGAACCGCGATGAGGTGCCGGGCAAAGTCAAACTGATGAACGGCAAAAACGTGATCATCAACTCGCTGGGCGAAGACCTGAACATCCCGCTGGACCGTATAATCCGTGTGTCTCTGGCCAAGCCGGAAGCCAAAGCGGAGGTCAACCGGCCGTGGGAGGTGCGCGCCCACTTTGCCGGCGGCGCGGCAGTGTCGTTCAATCTGAATCAATGGGAGGGAACAACGCTCACCGGCCGGAGCCGAAACTTTGGCCCGGTGTCATTCGACTCCAAGTACATTCGACGTCTGCAATTCAATCTCGGTTCGTCACAGAAAACCAACGACACCAACGCCGGTGGAGCGAACCAACTTTGGCCATGGGATGACTGAGGCGATTTCAAAACCGATCCGTTCGAAGTGCGCTTGGCCAAGCGCACTTGGCCTTGTGTTGGCGCTTGGCCAAGCGGTGGCCAACGACGCTCCAAAGTCCACGATCCACTTTACCAACGGCGATTGGCTGCGCGGCAGTCTGGCCGCCTACGATCAGGCCAGTGGTGTTTTGTGGGAGCATCCGGACGCGGGCGGCACGATGCAGTTCAACATCAGCCGCGTCACCGAGTTGACCCTCGACGGCGCCGCCCCTTCCGCCCTTCCGCCCGGCAACCTTTGCGAAGTGATGCTGGTCAATGGCGACCACTTTCGCGGCAACCTCACCGGAACCACCGAGCAGCATTACCTGCTGGACACGTGGCATGCCGGCACGCTCCAACTTGCCCGCAAATCGGTGCGCAAAATTGCTCCGTTGCCGCGTGGGTTGAAAACCGTTTTTCAGGGGCCAGAAAATGACGACGACTGGACGCACGGCAAGATCACCAACGAGACGATTGGCGAGTCGGGCAACTGGCGCTATCACAACGGCGGTTTTCATGCCAAGCCGGCGGCGTCCATCGCGAAGGATCTGAAGCTGCCGGAACGTTCACGCATCTCGTTTGACCTCGAGTGGAACGGCTCACTGCATTTGGCTTTTGCATTGTACACCGACACGCTGCACCCGATCAGCCTGTCCACCAAGGAGGACGAACCGGACTTTGGCGGCTTCTACAGCGTGCAGCTCAACAGCTATTCCGTAAACCTCCTGCCGGTGAAAAAACACGAGCCGTTGACGTACCTCGGGCAGGCGACACTGCCCGGTTTCCGTAACGAGACCAACTCGCACATCGAGTTTTTCGCCAGTAAACCGGAGAAGATGATCGCCGTTTCGATCAACGGCAAAGTCATTCGCAAGTGGACGGATCACGACGGATTCGTCGGGGAAGGTACCGGGGTGCGCATCGTGCATCAGGGGCGCGGCGCCGTCCGCATTGCCAATCTGCGTGTCGAGGAGTGGGACGGCCGGTTTCAGGAACCGCCCACGCACCCGGTTGGCGCGGAGAAGGATCTCGTGAAGCTGATCAACAACGATCGGATGGAAGGCACCGTCACCGGTGTTGTCGACGACAAGCTGTTGGTGAAGACGCCCGAGGGTGAATTCCCTGTGCCACTCGACCGCGTCAAGCAAGTTGAACCCGCCACCACCAAAACCATCCTCGACATGCCGCTCAAGCAGCGCGTCATTACCCACCTGAGCGACGGCAGCCAGATGACCTTTGTGCTGGATCGATGGAAAAAAGACGGCGTCGAGGCGAGCAGCCCGGGATTTGGCAAGGCGACGTTCAAGCCGTCATCGATCATGCGGATGGAGTTTCAGGCTCACCTCGCCCGGGCCGACATCAAGACGATTTATCGAGTGCAGCAGGGCGACACAATTAACAGCATCGCCCGCAAACGCGGCGCCTCAGTGCAGGCCATCCTCAAGGCCAACCCGTCGCTCAAGCCCGGCCAATTGAGAATCGGCCAACAGGTGATCATCCCCCTCAAAAAGTGATCACTCGCCCACGCTGCGATAGGCGGCGTAATTTGTCGGGATGCCCTGCGCATTAAACTGCTGCTCGAAGTCGGTGACCAACTGCTTCATCGGTTCCGGCGTCTCGACAGTTTCAAATCCTACCGCATCACCGAACACCTCGAGCATCTGTTCAAAGTATTCGATGTTGTCCGTGCGCAGGTAGACGATGCCACCCTCCCTCAGCAGCCGCTTGGCCAAGGGCGGGAACGGCTCGCTGATCAGCCGGTTTTTGTGGTGCCGCTTCTTCGGCCACGGGTCGGGAAAGTAAACGTGAATCGCATCCAGCAAACCGGGCGGCAGCAGGTACTCCAGCACGTACGCCGCCTCGGCCCGGAGCAGCCGCAGGTTTTTCAATCCGGCACGATGCCCCTTGCGGTCAAGCTTGGTGATACGGCCGAGCAGCCGCTCCAGCGCGACGATGTTCCGGCCCGGATTGGCCAAGGCGTACTGCAGTGTGAACGAGCCGTCGCCGCAACCCAGCTCAAGCTCCAGCGGTTGCCTCGTGGAAAACAGCCCGGCCAGGTCGATCGGCTCGACGGCGGAGGTGATTGGGTGAAGCAGCGTCTGCCCCGGCGGTAAAACTTTCTTACGACTCATCGCTTGGCCAAGCGCTATTGGGTTAAGCGGGCACCGATAACCGCATCACCGATAGTCCCTGCCGTTCAGGCTGTTGATGACCGACTGCTGCCAGGTGACGAGGTCGGCCTTCATCCGGCCGAAGCGCTTGGCCAAGCGCGATTTATCCTCATTGAGCAGGTTGTTCGACTCCTTCGGGTCGTTGACTAGGTGGTACAGCTCGTAGTTGAACTGGGTCGCGTTTTTCTTCACCGGAATGCGGTGCAACTTATAGTCGCCCTCGATCCAGGCGGAGTGGCCGGGCAGGTTGTCGGCCGCATGAAAATGTCCAATCTGTCCCTCCGCTGCAGCCGGTTGCTGGTTGCCGGCGAGCTGCTCCTGCCGCAGCGCCTCAAGCATTCGGCGGGCGTGGCGGCCAAATCCGCGGTTGTGATATGTCCAGAATCCCATCGGCTGTTTGCGCACCTGTTTTTCCCCGCGAAGCAACGGGGCGAGGCTGATGCCGTCGAGTCTCGGCTGGTTTTTCGGCAGAGCCACGCCGGCCAACTCGAGCAGCGTCGGATAGATGTCCGAGGTGTTGGCGTTGATGTTCGTGATGCGGTTGGCCTTGACCCGGGACGGCCACTCAAGCACGGCCGGCACCCGGATGCCGCCTTCGTACAGGCTGCCCTTTCGTGCGCGTAGACCGCCGCTGGAGCCCTTGGGTAACGAGCCGTTGTCGCTGCAGTACCAGAGCACCGTGTTGTCGGCGATACCCAGCTTGCGTAGACCGCTGCGCATTTTTCCGAGCGCGGCGTCCATCGCGGTGATTTCACCGTAAAAATGGGCCACACCGTCCGGCTGGTCGCTGTACATATTTTTAAACTTATCGACCGCCACATGCGGGCTGTGCGGATTGCCAAACCAGACCACCGCAAGGAACGGCTTCTTGCCCTTGGCCACCTTGCCGATCCAGTCCATCGCCAGCCCGGCGGTGACGTCGGAACTTTCACCCTTGGTCTCGATCACCTTGCCGTTGTGGCTGAAGAGCGGATTGTTCTCGTAAAAATTCGGGCTGGAAAACCATTCATCGAAGCCGCTGTTTCCCGGGCTGGCCGCACCGTCCGCGCGCACGGAGCCGATGTGCCATTTGCCGAAGTGCCCGGTCGTGTAGCCGGCCTTTTTCAGCGCCTCGGCGATGGTAATCTCCTGCGGCCGCAGCGTGTGTCCCCACGCAAAACAGCCGAAGCGGTTGGGGTGCCGGCCGGTCATCACGCTGCCGCGCGTCGGCGAGCAGACGGCTGCCGCCGCATAAAACCGGTCGAACCGCAGACCGGTTCGCGCCATCTCGTCCATCACCGGCGTCTTGAGCACGGGATGGCCGTTGTAGCCGGTGTCGCCCCAGCCCTGGTCATCGGCCATGCAGAGAATGAAGTTCGGGCGCTCGTCCGCCAGTGGCCCGACCAGCGAGGCGGCGGCGAACAGGATCAAACTGAACATGTTTTTCATGTGAACGTTCCAACTCAGGTTGGCCGGAAAGAGTTGCCGCCGGGAGGCGATTAGTCGAGCGCTGAAGGCATCAACAGGAATGCTTTGCCCTTGCCACGGGTGGGGGTTGGCCGGATGCTCCCGGTCGTTTAATCCAATGATGAAAGCCAAATCACTTCACTGCATCGCTGCGCTTGGTCTTGGGCTGGCGCTTGGCCAAGCGGCCGACCCGGTTCGCGAACGCGTGGCCAAAGGGGTCGCCACCGAGCTGCCTTCGCTCGTCTCGCTGTACAAACATTTTCACGCCAACCCGGAGCTGTCATTCATGGAGGTCGAGACGGCCAAGCGCATGGCCGCCTAGTTGCGGACTGCCGGTTTGAAGGTCACCACCGGCGTTGGCGGTCACGGGATCGTCGGCATCCTGAAAAATGGCCCCGGCCCGACGCTGCTTATTCGTGCCGACATGGATGGCCTGCCGGTGCAGGAGGAGACCGGCCTGCCGTACGCCAGCAAAAAACAGATGGTCGATGAGCAGGGCAACACGGTTTACACCATGCACGCCTGTGGCCACGACGTGCACATCACCAGTTTCGTTGGGACGGCCCGTATGCTCGGCCAGCTTCGTGATCAGTGGAGCGGCACGCTGGTGATGATCGGCCAACCGGCGGAAGAACGCGGCGCCGGCGCGCGCGCGATGTTGGCGGATGGCTTGTACACGAGGTGGCCGGTGCCGGACTACTGCATCGGCCTGCATGTGGCGTCCGATCAGCCAGCCGGGACGATTGGTCACAACTCCGGCTACGTGTACGCGAATGTCGATTCGGTGGACATCACCGTGCGCGGTCAGGGCGGGCACGGTTCGCAACCGCAGGCTGCGAAGGATCCCATCGTGCTCGCGGCGCAGATTGTGGTCGCGCTGCAAACGATCGTCAGCCGCGAAGTGCATCCCCGCGAACCGGCGGTCGTCACCGTCGGCTCGATCCACGGCGGCACCAAGCACACATCATCCCCAACGAAGTGAAGATGCAGTTGACCATCCGCTCCTACACGGACGCTGTCCGGAATCAAATTCTCGCCTCGATCAAGCGCATCTGTCTCGGTACCGCGCAGGCCGCCGGCTTGGCCAAGGAGCAAATGCCGATCGTCACCGTGAAGGACGAGTTCACGCCGTCAGCCTACAACGACCCGGTCTTGGCCAAGCGCGTGACCGATACGTTCGCCGCGTGGCTGGGCAAGGGGGCGCTGATCAAGCGGCAGCCCACGATGGGCGGCGAGGATTTCGGGATGTACGGGCGCACCAAGCACAAGGTGCCGACGTTCATGTTCGCGCTGGGCACGGTATCGACCGACTTGATCAGGCGCTTTCGTGCCACCGGCAAACCGCTGCCGATGGTGCACTCCAGCACCTACGCGCCGGACATCGAGCCAACCCTCCGAACCGGCGTCACCGCCACCACCGCCGCTGCGCTTGAGCTGTTGAAAAAATAAGCCGGCGTGGGGCGTTATTTCCTCGGCTTGCCGATGCAGTAAAGGTGTTCGTGGGTGCGAATGAAGAGTTGCCCCTGACTGATCGCCGGGCTGGCGGAGACCGGTTCGCCCAGTTTGTTTTGGGTCACCACCTCAAAGGTTTCACCGGGGCGAATGACCGAAGTCACGCCAAGGTCTGAGGTGAAGTAAACCAGCCCGTCCGCCGAGACGGGTGACGGACTGTGCCCGCCCGGGAGTCGTTCCTGCCAATGTCGGCGGCCGGTCTTGGCGTCAAAGCAGCTCGCAATCCCGCTGTCCGCGACAACCAACAAAAATCGTCCAGCTATAATCGGCGAAGGGACATAGGCTGCCCCGCGTGTGGTGCGCCATGCGATGTGCGAGTCGGTGACATTACCGGTGCCGTCCGGCTTGATCGCTAGGATGTGCCTCTGGGGATACCCGCCGGTCACAAATACGTATTCGCCGTTGTGGACCATCGACGCGACAAACTGCTCGGGCGGCCCGTCCACGATCCAGTGCCGCTTGCCATTGCGCGGATCGTAGCTCGCTACCGACAGGCTGCCGGAAAGGATCATCTGCGTACGGCCACCGATCTCGCGGATGATCGGCGTGACGTAGCTGCGCGTTCTGTTTTCGCGCATCGTCCGCCAGCGTTCACTGCCGGACTCGCGGTCGAGCGCGACAATGTAGGCATCCCCATCGTGGTCGCCGTTGATAATCACGAGGGTCTCACACAAAACCGGGCAGGTGTTGAAGCCGTGCGCGCTCACGAAGCCGCCGACGGCTGTTTTCCACTTTTGATTTCCGTCCAGATCGTAGGCCGCGACGACAATCTTCCCCGGCGTGATCAACCGCTCCGAGCCGACGTTGGGAGCGACCACCTTGTCGCCCTCGGCACGCATGAAGGTGACGTAGACCTGTTTGCCATCCGTGGCCGGAGTGCCGGAGGCGCGACTGTTCAGGCGGTGAATCGACTCCGGCGGAGACTGCACCACGACTTTGCCCCAGATCGTTTTGCCGGTGCGCCGGTCGAGGCACAAAAGGTGTCGCTCGTTTTTCTCGGTCAGGCTGGCGGTCAGAAAAATGCGGTCAGCCCAGATGACGGGAGATGAGTGGCCCTCACCGGGGATGGCAACTTTCCAAGCGACATTTTCCGTCGCACTCCAATTCGTCGGGATGTTTTTCTCGGGACTGATCCCGTCCCCGCTTGGCCCGCGCCAACCCGGCCAATTTCCGGCCGACAATGTGGCGGTGAAAAGAAAGAGTGAAATGAGGATTCGCACGCCGGGAGTTTAGTGCGCTTGGCCAAGCGCACAAGAACAACCAAGCGCTTGGCCAAGCGAAAAACATCGCCAATCACGGGGCGGCACCGGATGCTTCGTGCGATGCGTGCCCTCTCCGTTTCCCTGCTCGTGCTGCTGTCGAACCTGACTTTATCAGCCAAGCCCAATGTGCTGTTTATCGCCATCGACGACCTCGCGCCGGCGTTGCGTTGCTATGGCAATCTCATTGCCAAGACGCCGCACATTGATCGGCTGGCGGCGACCGGCGTGCGGTTTGACCGCGCGTACAATCAACTGCCGCTCTGCAATCCCACGCGCGCCAGCGTGATGACCGGGCTGCGGCCGGACACCATCAAGGTGTACGATCTCGACCGGCATTTCCGCGACGAAGTGCCCAAGGCGGTGACGCTCTCGCAGACGTTTATGCGCAACGGCTGGTGGGCCGGGCGTGTGGGAAAGATCTATCATTACAACGTCCCGGCCAGCATCGGTACCGATGGTTTTGATGATCCGCCCAGTTGGCAAAAGACGGTGAATCCCAAGGGGCGCGACAAGACCGACGAGGCGCTCATCTTCAATGCCGAGCCGCACCGAAAAATCAGCGCCGCGCTCAGTTGGCTCGCCGCCGACGGCACGGACGAGGAACAAACCGATGGCATAATCACCACCGAGGCGATCAAGCTCATGGCGCAAAAACGCGACCAGCCGTTTTTCCTCGGCGTTGGTTTCTTCCGCCCGCACACGCCGTATGTGGCGCCCAAAAAATATTTCGCGATGTATCCGCTCAAGGACATGCGCCTGCCGTACGCGCCCAAGGGCGATCGAGACGACATACCCACGGCCGCCTTTGCACATAACTGCCCCGTGCCGCATTATAATCTGGATGAACTCACACTGCGCAAGGCGTTGCAGGCCTACTACGCGACCATCTCGTTTGTCGACGCGCAAGTCGGCCGATTGATGACCGCGCTGGATGAACTCAAGCTGGCCGACAACACCATCGTCGTCCTTTGGAGCGACCACGGCTATCACCTCGGCGAGCACAACGGCATCTGGCAAAAGCGCACGCTCTTTGAGCAATCCGCCCGCTCGCCGCTCATCATCCGCGCCCCCGGCATGAAGGGAAACGGCACCGCCAGCACGCGTATCGTGGAGTTCGTGGACATTTACCCCACACTCACCGACCTCGCTGGCTTGAAAAATCCAAAAGGCTTGGAAGGCCGCAGCCTCAAGCCGCTTTTGCAAAATCCCCTCGCCGAATGGAACGGCACCGCTTTCACGCAAGTCCTTCGTCCCGCCGACAAACGCCTACCCAAGGCTGTGATGGGCCGCAGCATCCGCACCGCCCGCTGGCGCTACAGCGACTGGGCCGAGGGCAAATCGGGTGTGGAGCTGTACGATCACGCCTCTGACCCCATGGAATTCAACAACCTCGCCCTCAAGCCCGATGCCGAAGCCAAGGCAGTGATGCAGCGCCTGCGCAAACTGCTCGAGAAAAAAGCCAGCGGCAAAGTGCCCACCACGCCGTTTAATCCGAAGCGACTTTGATACGATTCAGTTTAATCCTGCTGGCCACGTGCATTGCTGTTCGGGCGGCGGATTCATTGCCGCCGCTCAAAAAAGTGCCGCAGAATGTGGCGGAGCTTTGGGCGGGGTATGATCCGCGCAAGGAGCCGTTGCGGACGGAGGTGGTGCGCGAATGGGAAGAGGATGGGGTGACCATTCGGTACGTGCGGTACTTCATCGGGTCGTTCAAGGGCAAGGCGGCTTGGATGGCGGGGTTTTATGCAGCACCAAAAGGCGGAACGAATTTGCCGGGCGTGTTGCACATGCATGGGGGTGGGCAGCGGGCGAATTTGCATTTGGTGAAGTATCACGCCAGGCGGGGGTATGCGGCGTTGTCGGTGAAATGTGGAGT
>JAPPPH010000084.1 GCA_028817635.1 Verrucomicrobiales bacterium
CAGCGAATGGCTGGCGGTGGTCATGCTGGCGCGCAAGTTCCCGGTGCGCCTCGTGCCGCACGTGGGCGACATGGGGCAGATTCATCAGCACCTCGTTTTGTTCAGCCACATTGCGCTTGGCCATGAGAAACTGTTCCTCGAATACATCCCGCATCTGCGCGACGATTTCGTTCACCCGGCAAACGTCGACAGTGGCCACTACATGCCGCCGCAGGAACCGGGCTGCAGTACCGACCTCCACCTAGCTCGATGAAAAAACTAATCTTCACCCTCCTGATCGCCGCTTGGCCAAGCGTAACCCTGCTGAACGCGGAGGAGGCGCCCGAGCCGCTTGGCCAAGCGCACGCGCACAACGACTACTACCACAAGCGGCCGCTGCTCGACGCCTTGTCGCACGGTTTTTGCAGTGTCGAGGCCGACGTGTTTTTGAAAAACGGTAAACTGCTCGTCGGGCATTTTCAGTTCGAGTTGCGCGAAAAACGATCGCTCGAGTCGCTTTACCTCGAGCCACTGGCCAAGCGCGTGAAGGCCAACGGCGGCAGTGTCCACAAAACCAAGGCGCCATTTCACCTGATGATCGATTTCAAAACCGACGGCCCGAAGACCTACGCCGCACTCCAGCCATTGCTCGAGAAGTACCGGTTCATGCTCACCGAGTTCGGCCCGGATAAGACTGAAAACAAGGCGGTGACGATTGTGATCTCCGGCAGTCGCCCGCGCGCGGCGATGGAAAAACAAGCCAAGCGTCTGGCCGGCTACGACGGAAGGATGTCCGACCTTGGCCAAGGGGCGAGCCCGCATTTCATGCCGTGGATCAGTGACAGTTGGCGGTCGCACTTCAAGTGGCGAGGCAAGGGCGATCTCCCGGCAGCCGAGCAGGCCAAGCTCAAGCGCATCGTTCAGCAGGCCCACAAGGATGGACAAAAAATCCGCTTCTGGGCCGCACCCGACAACCCGGCCACTTGGGCTGTGCTGCGCCAGGCCGGTGTCGACTTCATCAACACCGACCGCCTCGAGGCTCTATCCAGATTCCTGCGAGCCAAGTAAGCAATCCTGTCTATCCTGTTCATCCATGTTTTAATGCTCTGTTACTCAACATGGATGAACAGGATAGGCAGGATGAAATGATCGAACTGCTCTTGGCTAAGCGGGAAATCGGCCTTTATTTGGCGGGGTAGGCGTGCGACTGTTCCGCGCATGCACGACCTCAATCGACGTACATTCGTCCGCAATGCTGCCCTTGGTTTGCCTGCGATCGCCTTGGCCCCAAGTGTCTTGGCTGCCAAGAAAAAGGCCTCCGAGCGTTTCCAGATTGGTATTCAGGAATACACGTTTCATCGTTGGCTCGGTAGTGGAAAATTGAAGCATCTCGACTATCCGGCGCTGGCCAAAAAGGAACTCGGCATCACACACATCGAGTACTGGAACCGGCCGTTCGGAGGCAAGCACACCGACAAAAAATACGTCGGCGAACTGGCCAAGCGCACCACTGGTGAGGGGATGAAAAACGTGCTGATTCTCATCGACGCCGGCAACGAACTGGACGCAAAGGATCCCAAGCAGCGCGCCCGATCGGTTGAGGAGCACAAGGGCTGGGTCGACTGCGCCGCACAGCTTGGCTGTGATGCCATCCGCGTGAACTGTCGCTCCGGAGGCAACAGGGAGGAGAACATGAAAAACGCAGTCGAGGGGATGCGTGCGATCTGCGACTACGCGAAAGGCAGCAAGGTAAAGATCGTGATCGAGCCGCACGGCGGTTACTCGAACGACCCCGACTGGCTGCTGGCGGTCATCAAGCAACTCGACCATCCGCACGCAGGACTGTTGCCGGACTTCAACAACTTCGGGCGGTACGACCGTTACGACGGAGTCGAGCGGACGCTTGCCTACGCACCGGCCATCTGTGCCAAGGCGTTGAACTTTGATGACAAGGGCAACGAAACACACACGGACTACTATCGGATGATGAAAATCATCCACCAATCCAGCTACTCGGGCGTGATCACGATTGAGTTCGAGGGGCACAAGGTCGACCCGATCGCCGGCTCTCTCAAGACCAAGGCCCTGATCCAAAAAGCCCTCAAGGCTGCAGCTGCCTAATGAATTGCCGACGCTCCATTGAATTACTTTTGTTTTGCACGCTTGGCCAGGCGCTTGGCCAAGCGGCGGAGCCGTTGCCCCTGCCGGAGAGTACGCCGTGGGATGTTGCGGCATTGAAAAAGGCGCCCAAGTTTGAGTGGGTTCGACAGGAGGGCAACGTGCATGCCCTGCTGTACGCCGGCGAAAAATATCGCGGCAACCCCACCCGGGTGTTCGCCTACTACGCCTCGCCCAAGACGCTTGGCCAAGCGGTGGAGGGTAAAACTCCGGGCATCGTGTTGGTTCACGGAGGCGGTGGCACAGCGTTTGCCAACTGGGCACAGTTGTGGGCCAAGCGCGGTTACGCGGCGATCGCGATGGACTTGGCCGGTTGCGGTGAGGGCCGCAAACGGCTGCCGGACGGTGGCCCGGGCCAAAGTCACGCCGACAAGTTCAGTACCATCGACGAGCCGCTTGAAAATCAGTGGTCATACCATGCCGTGGCAAACGTGATTCGCGGACACTCACTGCTGCGCAGTTTCGCCGAGGTGGATGTCGACCGCGTCGCGTTGACCGGGATCAGTTGGGGCGGCTACCTGACCTGCATCGTCTCCGGGGTGGACGACCGTTTTGCGATGGCCATGCCGGTTTACGGATGCGGTTTCCTGCGGGAAAACAGCGTCTGGAAAGTTGGCGAATTCGGCAAAATGACCGCGGCGCAGTCGGACAAATGGCATCGGATGTGGGATCCGTCCCGCTACATCGGCTCGGCGAAAATGCCAGTGATGTTCTTGAACGGCACAAACGATTTCGCCTATCCGATGGACAGCTACGCCAAGACCTGCGCGCTGGTACGAAGCGAGAAAAACTACAGCATACAGCTTAACATGAAGCACGGACACCTTTTCGAATTCCCGGAATTCTTCCTGTTCGCCGACCAGTACATCCGCGGGGGCAAGCCGATGCCGGTGGTCGCCCGGCCGGTCATCGACGGCGGCAAAGTCCGCACCTCGGTCAAGTCGGAGACCAAGTTGATCGAGGCCAAGCTGCACTACACCACGGCACCGCATGAACAAAACCGGAGCCGTGCCTGGAAGACGATCGAACTCAAGGTGGACGGGCATCACGTCCAAGGCGCGGCCCCGCCCAGCGCAGCCACCGTCTGGTACGTCGCCGTTCGAGACGAACGCAAAGCCATCGCCAGCAGCGAACTGATCGTCCCATGAAAAAACTGTTTAACGTCACTTTAGTTTTGGTGCTTGGCCAAGCGCTTGGCCAAGCGGCCGAGCGGTTTGATTTTCATACCATTCGCAAACCGGCGGCCGCAGCCATTGAAGGCGTGGTTGAAGGGGAATTATTAAAGGCAAGCGGCAGGGCCCGCCCGCAGGACATGCGGGGATTTGGCGCCGGCTGGAGCGGGGACGCCCACCTGCTTTGGGACGGCGTGGTTGGGGATGAAAACACGGTGGAGTTTTCCGTTGAAAAATCGGGCCGCTACACATTGGCGATGCAGTGGACGTTGGCGCCGGATTACGGGCAGTTCGAAGTACGGCTGAATGGGAAGGTGGTCGAGCCGAGGCTGGATTTGTATTCGCCTGACGTCCGCTTGGCCAAGCTGCGTGAGCTGGGCGAATTGGAATTGAACGCGGGTACGCAACGGATCGAGATCAAGTTGATCGGTGCCAACGCCAAGGCGAGCAAGTACCGGAACAAGGGGTACCTTTACGGGCTAGATTACCTGAAACTTTCGGACTTGGCACCCGAGCCGGAAAAGGTGGACGAACCGGCGCAGATCACTGTCGCAAAGGTGAATTTCGCCGAGGCGCGGACGTTGATGAAGCAGCATTGTTTTCGCTGTCACGGGGCAAAGAAGGTGAAGGGCAAGGTGAACCTTGAGGCCTTGGCCAAGCGCTCGGATGTTTTGAAAGACGTTGAGCTGGCGCGACACGCGGCGGAGGCGTTGGCCAAGGCGGAGATGCCACCGGAGGATGAGCCGCAGCCGGCCAAGGGCGAGCGGGCAAAGTTAGCGGCATTTTTTGAGGGTGTCGTCGATGAATATGTGTCGGCCAACACCACACTTGAGCCGGTGGTGATGCGGCGGCTAAACCGCTACGAGTACAACAACGCCGTGCGCGATCTGTTGGAGTTGCGCGGCGATATTTATCCGCTGCCGGAAAAAGTGATCCGCTCTAGCCAGTATTTCAATCCTGCCTCGGGCCGGATGCCGACGGGAGTGACGGTGGGCAACCGCACACTCGGCAAATTCCAGGTGGAGCGGCAGATTTTATCCGGCGTGGACCCGTTCGCCATCGACCTGCAGGCGGAGCACGGGTTCAACAACCAGGGCGAGCAGCTCAGCATCCCGCCGATCCTTCTGGAGAGTCTGCTCAAGCTGGGCCGCTCGATCGTGAACGCAAAGGAGTTCGACGATTACACGGCGTCGCGCAACACGATTTTCAAGGATGACGGGAAGCCGGTAGCCAAGCGGTTGAGGCCGTTTTTGGAGCGGGCATTCCGGTCGCCGGTGGATGAGGCGACGCTGGCGCGATACACCGCATTTCACGCTTCGGAGCAAAAACGCACCGGCTCGTTCACCACGGCGATGAAGTCGGTGGTGGCGGCTGTGCTGGCTTCGCCCAAATTTCTTTACGTGGTGGAAACCAAGCAGGGCGCAGGCGAAAAGACACCTGCAAACGATTACGAGCTGGCGCAACGGCTGTCGCTGTTTCTCTGGAGCAGCATCCCGGATGAACCGCTGCTAGCCGCCGCACGGGAAGGGCAGTTGCGGCAACCGGCCGTATTGGAGACACAGGTACGTCGCATGTTGAATGACCGGCGCAGTCGTGCGTTGGCCGAGAACTTCGCGCGCCAATGGCTGCGGCTGGATCAACTCATCACCGCCGTGCCAGACTTCGACCGCTTTCAGGTGTACTACTCGCGCATCGGCTGCGAGCAGTGGAAGTTTGGCCTGCAAACAATGGTCGAGCCGCTGCTGCTCTTTGAGAGCGTGCAGGTGGAGGATCGCTCTATCATGCTGTTTGTCGACAGCAACTACGCGTATCGCTCCGACGAGTTGCAGGCTTGGTACAACAAGCCCGAGGCGCCGTTCGGCACCCGCGGCAATCGAAATCGCTTCAATACCTTCACGCAGCCATTCCGCAAACGCCAGCTCACCACGCGGCGTGAGGGCGGCGTGATGACCACCGCAGCGGTGCTGACGATGACCTCGACGCCACTGCGCACCAGCCCGATTAAGCGCGGCGCTTGGGTGGCCACGGTGATGTTCAATGACCCGCCGCCGCCGCCGCCGGACGTGGTGCCGGAGATTGAGGCCGACGATGCAGCCATCGAGGCGAAGGGTCTGACTATTCGCGAGCGACTCAAGCAACACGCGACGGACCAATCCTGCGCCAGTTGTCACGCGCGCATCGATCCACTCGGGTTTGTGCTGGAGAGTTTCGATCCCATCGGACGCTGGCGCGACCAGTACCGCGGCGGGCGCGACATCGACGCGAGTGGCAAGCTCTTCGGCGAGGCGGAGTTTAAGGACATCGAGCAGTTCAAGGACGCCATCCTTGCGAGGCCGGAGAAATTCATGCGCGCCTTCAGTGAACATTTGCTAAGCTACGCGCTCGGTCGCGAATTAAAGGTGACAGACAAGCCGGCGATCGACCGCATCACGCGGCGGGTTACGGCGGATCACGGCCGCTTTTCCACCGTGGTGGTTGAGATTGCCAAGAGCATGCCGTTTCGGCATAAAACCGGTCAGAACGAAAGAAAATGAACGTATTAAAGAACACGAACATTCCGAGGCGCACATTTCTCCGCGGCTGCGGTGCAGCACTGGCACTGCCGTTTCTCGACGTGATGCAAACTCGCGGGGCCAGCGCATCGGCGCCCAAGCGCGTGGCGTTTTTCTACGTGCCCAACGGCGTGGCACAGGAGGCATGGCACCCGAAGGAGACCGGGCACAACTTTGCTCTCAGTCGCACGCTGCAGCCGTTGGAGCCGGTGCGCAAAAAGGTTTCGTTGTTCACCAATCTCGACCGGATAAAAGTGCCCGGGACCGACGGCCACGCGCAGGCCGGCACGTGTTACCTGAGCACGGCGGCGCCCGATGAACTGTCTCCGGCCGGGTATCCACTCAAGCGCACGATCGATCAGGTGATCGCTGATACTGCCGGCAAGACCACGCCATTCCGCTCGCTTGAGCTGTCGTGCAACAGCTTCACCGACAACAAGGAGTCGGTGTATTTTGACAACATTTCGTGGTACGGCCATGGCCATGTGGCGCGTTCGATCAAGGATCCGCGCAAAGTGTTCCAGCGCCTGTTCAACGTGAAGGAACACCAGGCCAATGCCAGCGTACTCGACCTCGTGCGCGCTGATGCGAAAGATCTACAGGGACGACTGGGACGTCTCGACCGTCACAAACTCGACGAGTACATGGACTCCGTGCGAACCGTGGAACAACAGATCGAGCGCATCACCAAGCAGCAGGTGGACGCCAACGAACTTGGCATTGAGCAGCCGGAGAAACTCTGGACCACAATGCGCCGCGATGAATACATTCAGGTGATGGGCGACCTGATGATCCTTGCACTGCAGACTGACCTCACACGAGTCAGCTCCATGATGGTCGCGCCGGAACGCTGGGACACGCCGCTGATGTTCGAGGACGTTTTCGCGAAACCCATTCTTCACCACGGCTGGACCCATAATCAAAAGAACGAACAGGTACTCAGCGACCTTGAGAAGCTTGATCAATTTTACATGCGGCAGTTCTCGCAGATTTGCCAAAAGATGGATGCCATCAAGGAAGGCGACGGCACGTTGCTCGACAGCATGATGTTCACCTACGGCTCCGGCCTCAGCAGCGGCATGCTGCACGAGTGCTCCAACCTGCCCACCGTCATTGCCGGCAGCGCGGGTGGCCAATTGAAAACCAACCGTCACGACCAGCACGCCAAGGGCACACCGATCGCCAACCTCTGGGTCTCCATGGCTCAGGCCATGGGTTGCCCGATCAATCAACTCGGCGACAGCACCGGCACGCTGAAGGGTTTTCTCGCCTGAGAACCCCACTTGGCCAAGCGCTTGGCCAAGCGCAATTTGTTGAAAATGGCGCTTGCATTCGGCTTGGCCAAGCGTATGTTGCCCCGCCGCTGAGCCCCACGTGGGTGGGTGCTCGTTGAAGCTGAGAAACAACCTGTTAACCTGAGTAACTTAACCTTTAACCCAGCTGCTCCGTCTCCGGACGCCTTTCTCGAGCGGTTGGTTTTTCCGAGGGAATTTTACTCCCATTCTATCTAAAATATTGTGTCTATAACTATGGAAGAGGCCTTGGCGCAGAGCCAGACGAGCTTTGCCTCAGGCCAAATTGTCAAGGGAACGGTCATTGAGATTCGTTCGAAGGAAGTCATGGTCGATATCGGCTACAAGAGCGAAGGCTCTGTGCCGGCAAGTGAATTTGAAGATCTTGATGAGGAACTAAAAGTCGGCGACGAAGTCGACGTGCTCATTCTGCAACTCGAGGATCGGGACGGCATGGTCGTGCTTTCGCATGAGCAGGCGGTGTTCAAGCAGAACTGGGATAACATCAAGGCTATCTGTGAAGAAGGCGGCCGCATCAAAGGCCGCATCAAGGCCGCCGTCAAAGGCGGCCTAATCGTGAACATCGGCGTGGAGGCATTCCTGCCGTCCTCACAGATCGACGTAAACACCCCGACCGACCTGGATGCCTACGTCGGCCAGGCGCACGAGTTCAAGGTCGTGAAACTGAACCTTGAACGCCAGAACATCGTGCTAAGCCGCCGCGAGTTGATCGAGGAGGAACGCTCCGCACAACGCGCCAAGCTGCTCGACGAAATGGTGCCGGGCGACATCCGCAAGGGCACGGTGAAGAACCTGACCGACTTCGGTGCGTTCATCGACCTGAACGGTCTGGACGGCCTGCTGCACGTCACCGACATGAGCTGGGGCCGCATCACGCACCCCTCGCAGTTGCTGGTCGTTGGACAGGAACTGGAGGTCGTGGTGCTCGATATCAACAAGGAGAGCGAGCGCGTCAGCCTTGGCCTGAAGCAGAAGCAGGAAAACCCGTGGGAGAACATCGACGAGAAGTTTCCCATCGGCGAAAAGGTTTCCGGCAAGGTGGTCAATCTCATGCCGTACGGCGCGTTTGTGGAACTGGAGCCGGGCGTCGAGGGGCTGGTGCACGTCACCGAGTTGTCCTGGACCAAGCGCATCAACAAGCCGTCCGAAGTGCTCAAGGCCGATCAGGAAATCGAGGCAGTCGTGCTGGGCATCAATCGCGACGAGCAGAAAATCTCCCTCGGTGTGCGCCAGCTCGACACCAACCCGTGGGATCTGGCCGAGGAGAAGTACCCGGTCGGCTCGAAGGTCACCGGCAAGATTCGCAACCTCACCAGCTACGGTGCCTTCATGGGCTTGGAGGAAGGTCTCGATGCAATGATCCACGTGTCCGACATCTCGTGGACGCGCAAGATCAACCACCCGTCCGAAGTGCTCAAGAAGGGCATGGAGGTCGAGGCGCAGGTACTCGAGGTCGATCGCGAAAACCAACGCATCTCCGCCGGCATCAAGCAACTGGCCGAGGATCCGTGGGAAACCATCGACAACTTCTACAAGGTGGGCGATCTCGTCACCGGTCATGTATCCAAGCTCGCCAGCTTCGGTGCGTTCGTCGGACTCGAGCACGACATCGACGGCTTGGTGCATATCAGCCAAGTTAGCGAGGATCGCATCGACAAGATCAAGAACGCCCTCAAGGTGGGCGAGGAAGTCAGCGCCCGCGTGATCAAGATCGACCGCGCGGATCGCCGGATCGGCCTCTCCATCAAGGCAGCCAACTACTCGCAGGAACAGCTCAAGGAAGAGGAAGCCGTACTCGACTCCCTCAAGCCGGGCGAGGATCTCGTGGCCCTGCAGCATGCGTTCGACACCCTCGGCGACGAGGATGCCGAGGGCGAAGCGGCTGCTGAAGCCCCCGCCGAGGAGGCTGCACCCGAGGCACCGGCCGAGGAGGCATCTGCTGAAGAGGCCCCGGCGGAAGAGGAAGCTCCTGCCGCCGAAGAGGCCCCGGCCGAAGACGGTGAAGCTTCGTCTGAGGAATAAGCCAGATCAAAACCTTACGACGGGCAGGATTCTCCTGCCCGTTTTTTTGTGACCAAGCGCTTGGCCAAGCGGTCGAATCTCGACTTTCGGCAAGTGAACGGCCATAAATCCCCGCGCTTTTTATGGGCATCATCGAAGAACTCGAATGGCGTGACCTGATCTCCGACTGTACCGACCGGGAGGGACTGCAGGAACGCTTGGCCAAGGGGCCGATCACCCTGTACTGCGGCTTTGACCCGACAGCTGACAGCCTGCACGTGGGCAGCCTCGTGCCACTGTTGGCGTTGCGCCGCTTCCAACTTTGCGGACACCACCCGATCGCCGTGGCCGGTGGGGCGACCGGCTCGATCGGCGATCCCAGCGGGAAAACTGCCGAGCGCCAACTCCTCACGCACGAGCTGTTGAAGGCCAACATCGAGGGGGTCAAGGTGCAGCTTGGCAGCTTCATGGAATTTGAGGGAGTGGAGAATGCAGCACGGCTGGTCGACAATGCAGACTGGACCGCGCCGCTGTCGTTCCTCGACGTGCTTCGTGACATCGGCAAGCACTTCAAAGTCAACGCCATGGTCTCGAAGGAAAGTGTGCGTGCCCGCATGGAAGACCGCGAGGTGGGCATCAGCTACACCGAGTTCAGCTACATGATCCTGCAGGCGCTCGATTTTCATCATCTTTGCGAAACGCAGAGTTGCGAACTGCAGATCGGCGGCAGCGACCAGTGGGGAAACATCACCGCCGGGATTGATCTCATCCACCGCAAACAAAACCGGCAGGCATACGGATTAACGCTGCCGCTCATCACCAACGCCGACGGAACCAAGTTTGGCAAGACTGAGAGCGGCGCCGTCTGGCTCGATGTCAACCGCACAAGCATTTATCAGTTTTACCAATTCTGGGTGCGTGTCGATGACCGGGATGTGGTTCGTTATCTCAAATATTTCACATTCCTCAGTCGCAATGAGGTGGAGGAATTGACCAAGCAACACGAAGCCGAACCCCACTCCCGCATCGCCCACAAAGCACTCGCTCGCGAGGTGACGGCGCTGGTGCATGGCGAGGAGGCCGTCAACGTGGCAATTCGTGCCAGTGAGATTTTGTTTGGTGGAGATCTTGATGGCATCACCGAGGCGACCTTCCGGGAGGTGGCCGGCGAAGTGCCAACCTGTGAACTGCCGACGGATCGATTCGGCGATGAAGGGTTGTGGCTGCCAGAGTTGCTGCACGAAGCCGGCTTGGCCCAGTCACGCGGCCAAGCGCGCAAGGATGTGAAG
>JAPPPH010000472.1:0-7910 GCA_028817635.1 Verrucomicrobiales bacterium
CCCTTGAGGCCGCAGCCAAGGCCCTTGGCAAACTTTGTTTCGAGGCCGACGAAAAACAGCCAATTTTGAGGGAGGTGGTGTATTCCGATTCCTCGCCGGCCAAGCTTTCCGACGGGGACGTGTGGCGAATCATGGAAGTTGCGGGCAAGGAGGGCATCCGCTCGCGCCGCCGCCGGTTCGACGAGGTCGAGGGCGAGCATCCCGGCGCGCCTAACCGAGCGATGGTGCTGCTCGACAAGTCGTCCCCCGGCGATGCCCATGTTTTCCTTCGTGGCAATCCCGGATCGCGCGGGGCGAAGGTGCCGCGTCGTTTTTTGCAGGTGCTCTCCCGTGGAGAACGCAAGCCATTTGCTGATGGCAGCGGGCGGCTGGAGATGGCACAGGCCATCGCTTCGCCGGACAATCCGCTGACCGCACGAGTCATGGTTAACCGAGTCTGGTTGCAATTATTCGGACAGGGTCTTGTGAAAACACCGAGCGACTTCGGCGTCCGTGCCGAGCTGCCGTCACACCCGAAACTACTCGATCACTTGGCCGCGGAATTTGTCGCGAATGGCTGGTCGATGAAGCAGCTCATCCGCTCCATTGTGCTGTCGACCACCTACCAACAGGGCGAGACCGCTCACGCGGAGTACGCCGAGCGCGATCCGTCGAATCGGCTGCTGTGGCAGATGAACCGTCGCCGTCTCGACCTCGAGTCGATGCGGGACTCCGTGCTGGCGGTCGCCGGAAACCTCGATTTGAAGCAGGGCGGTCGCTCGGAAAAAATCGAGAACAAATCCAATGCCAACCGCCGGACGATTTACGGCTTTATCGACCGCCAAAACCTGCCGAGCCTGTTTCGGACATTTGACTTCGCTGGGCCGGACACGACCTGCGGCCGCCGCTTCACCACGACGATTCCGCAGCAGCCGTTGTATCTGCTGAACAGCCCGTTCATCGAGGCGCAGGCCAAGCGGCTGGTGGAATCGGTGCAGGCGCTAAAGGGGGAGGAACGAATCCGGGCGATGTTCCACCAAGCCTATCAGCGCGAGCCGAAGGACTGGGAACTGAAATCAGCGGAACTTTTTGTCGACCAATTCGTCCCGTACGCAGCCGCATGGGATCGTCTCGCCCAGGCGTTGCTGGTCTCCAACGAAATGATGTTCATCGATTGATCGATCATGAAGAAAGTGGCGCGCACTGAGATTCCGCGAAAGGCAATCTACCGGTTGTCGGTCTACTCGCGTTGCCTGCATCGACTGGAGAACAACGGCATCCATACTGTCTCGAGTGAGGTGTTGGCCAAGGCCGCCGGGGTGAAGTCAACGCAACTGCGGAAGGATTTGACGTACTTCGGCCAGTTCGGCACGCGCGGCTTGGGCTACGATGTGAAGCAGTTGATCGAGATGATCTCGGAGTTGCTCGGGACAAAGAGCCTGCAGCCGGTGGTCATCGTCGGCGTGGGTAACCTTGGGCGTGCGCTATTGAGTTATCGCGGTTTCGAGCGAGAGGGTTTCGAGATCGTCGGCGCGTTTGACGCAAAACCCGGGCAATATCTGACCGCCGAGACGCCGCTGAAGGTGCAGTCGATGGACTCGCTTTCGGAAGTGATCGACAAGCATGTCGTCAAGATGGCGGTGCTTTGTGTGCCGCCGACCGCCGCACAGGAGGTGGCCAACCAGTTGATCCAGTACGGCGTGGTGGCGATCCTCAATTTTGCCCCGATCGTGCTTTCGGTTCCGGACGAGATCACAGTGAACAACGTGAACCTCGCGATGGAACTGGAAAACCTGAGCTACTTCATTAACGAGTAACGCTTGGCCAAGCGCGACTTGTTGGATTTCTTTTCGGACTCGCAGGCTCGCCCCTCCAGCCAAGCGCTTGGCTAAGCACGTTGGAGGGACGAGCCCGCGAGTCCGCCATGCGACTAAACCGGACGGTTCAGTTTTCGTCCGCTTTTTTCTCCTGCGGCTTGGGGACGCGGAGGTTGATGTGCAGGTCGCGTAGCTGCTTGGGCTCGGCGGAGCCGGGAGAGTCGCTCATTAGGTCGGTGCCTTTGGCAGTCTTCGGGAAGGCGATCACTTCGCGGATGCTCTCGGAGTTGCAAAGCATGGCGATGAGCCGGTCGAAGCCAAGCGCGATACCGCCATGCGGCGGGGCACCGTAGCGGAACGCCTCGAGCATGTAGCCGAATCTTTCCTGCGCCACGTCGGGCGGAATTTGCAGTACCTCCTCGAAGATGGTCTTCTGCACGTCGCGGTTGTGAATACGAATGGAGCCGCCACCGAGTTCGACGCCGTTGACGACGATGTCGTAGTGCTGGCCTCGGACGGCCTTGGGATCGCTGGTGAGTTTCGGGACATCCTCTGCGACAGGTGAGGTGAACGGGTGATGACCGGAGTACCAGCGGTTCATCTCCTTGTCGAACATCAGTAACGGGAAGTCGACCACCCAGAGAAAGTTGAACTGGTCGGTCGGGATGGTCATCTTGCCCATCTCGGAAAGTTTCTCGGCGCAGTAGAGGCGGATCTTGCCGAGAATTTCGCAGGCGTTGAGCCATTCGTCGGCGGCGAACAGGATGAGGTCGCCCTCCTCGATACCCATTTTTTCCTGCAGGGCAGCCTTCTCGGCATCACTGAAAAATTTGACGATCGGCGATTTCCACTCGCCGTTTTCGACCTTGATGTAGGCCAGACCCTTGGCACCAAAGCTCTTGGCGTAGTCGGTCATGGTTTCCATCTGGCCCTGGGTGACACAGGCGAAGCCCTTGGCGTTGAGCACCTTGACCACGCCGCCCTTGGACACCACGCCGCTGAAGACCTTGAATTCGCTCGAGGCAAAATCGTCGGTCATGTCGACGATTTCCATGTCGAACCGTGTGTCCGGCTTGTCGATGCCCCAGCGGTTCATCACTTCCTCGAACGGGATGCGCGGGAACGGGGTCGGGATGTCGATGTCGAGCGCGGTTTTCCAGACCCGCTTCAGTAGGCCCTCGATCAGGTTGTAAATATCCTCACGCTCGATGAACGACATCTCGATATCGACCTGTGTGAACTCAGGCTGGCGGTCGGCGCGCAAATCTTCGTCGCGATAACAGCGCGCGAGCTGAAAGTATTTGTCCACCCCGGCGCACATGAGGATCTGTTTGTACTGCTGTGGCGATTGGGGCAGGGCATAAAATTGGCCGGCGTGGATTCGGCTGGGGACGAGAAATTCCCGTGCGCCCTCCGGTGTGCTCTTGAATAGGGTCGGCGTCTCGATTTCGAGGAAGCCCTGTTCCTCCATGAACACCCGCGTGGCGGTGGCGACCCTGCTGCGCAGGCGCATGTTGTGGATCATCTCCGGTCGGCGTAGGTCGAGGTAGCGATGTTTGAGGCGCAACTCCTCGTTCACCTTGGCTGCGACCTCGGGATCGTCGATGGTAAACGGCAGAACATCGGCATGGTTGAGCACCTCCAGTTTGTCGGCCAATACCTCGACGAGGCCGGTGTCGATCTTTTCGTTTTTCGTGCCATCGGGCCGGACGCGCACCTTGCCGGTGACGCTGATGACGCTCTCGCTGTGGAGCCGGGAGGCAGTCTCGAAAAGATCGGCCGGGAGGTCGCTGGGATCAAAAACCGCCTGCGTGCGGCCCTCACGATCGCGGACGTCGATGAACACCACCCCGCCAAGGTCGCGGTTGGAGTGTACCCAGCCATTGAGGGTAACGACCTGACCGACGTGTTCTTCCCGTAATTCGTTGCAGTGATGCGTGCGCTTCATTCGCTGAAAAAATACCCTTTTTTCCAAAAGGGCGGCGGATGTTGCCGGGAAAAAGCCCGGTTTTCAAAGTTTATTTGTCGAAATCAGAGGTTCAGCAGTTCGCGCTGCCAGGGCAGAATCCGGTCCCGTTCCTCCCCGTCCTCGAGCGACAGCTTGACGAGCGTGGAACGACTGGCGATCAGCGTGGGGTCGATCTTCAATTCCTCAGCCTGCTTGTCGCGCAACACCTTGAGTGATTCGTAAAACCGTTTTTCGCGGGCATTGATTCGTCGACGAACAACCCGCGGTGTGTCGGGATACTCCTTTGCGTCCAGATCCAGCGCCTTGCCGACGGCCTCCCGGAGAGAGTTGAAGCGGCGGTTGGACAGCTTGTTCGGCCATGTGGTTTTTTCGTCCCGTAATATGACGGTATCCGCGAGGGCCACCAAGTCCTCGTGTCGGACGATGAAGTAGGGCGGCTTGTTCGCCTCGACGGCTTCGCGTTCGCGCCAATGCCATACCTCACGCAGAATGGCCAGGCTGCGCTGGCTAAGCTTGCTTGAGCCCTTCAATCGCCAGGCCTGGTCGAGATCCAGTTCACGGTCGGAGGCATGCTCCTGTATCAGGCGTTCGCAAATCTGCTGATGCCATGCCAGTCGGCCCTTGGCCTGCAGGTCGTCGCGCAGCCGATCCGCGAGGCTGCGCAAGTGGCGACTGTCGTTCAGGGCGTAGTTCAACATCTTCTCGGTCAACGGCCGACGAGTCCAGTTGGCCTTTTGCGATCCCTTGTCGAGGGTAATGCCGAGTAACTTGGAGAGTAGGTCATTCAGGCCGAATGCCGTGAAGCCAAGCAGCCGCGCCGCCCACATCGTGTCGAAGATGGTTGTCGGCACAAACCGGGCTGCGGCGAACATCAACCTCAGGTCGTTGTCCGAGCCGTGCATGAGCAGTTCCTTCCCCTTGAGCGCCTTGAAAAGAGGATCGACGTCCAGCGAGGCGAGAGGGTCGACGAGCACATCCGTGCCGGGGAGGCTGATCTGCAACAGGCATAATTTTTCCGGATACGAGTGCAGGCTGTCGGCTTCGGTGTCGAGGCCGATCCAGTCTGTTTTTCGTAATGCGGGTAAAAACTCCTTGAGCTGATCTTGAGTGTCAATCAAGCGCGGGAATTGTGTCACCGGAATTTAGATTGCCAAGGCCAAATTGTTTTTAGCCGGCTTGACGTAGGGTCAGGAACGGTATTTTCTTCGCCGCCCTGATGAGAGTTCGCATGACGAATCTGGCCAATCAATTCACTGAGATTGCGCACCAAAACCCCGATAAAACCGCAGTTTTTTGGGGCGAAACGGACTATACCTTTGCTCGGGCACACGGCTTGGCCAAGCGCTTGGCCAAGCGGCTCCGCGAGGCACACGGCCTCCAGCCCGGCGACCGCGTGGGGCTGTGGCTGAAGAACTGTCCCGAGTTCATTTTTTCCCTGTTCGGCATTCTGCTGGCTGAGGGTGTGGTGGTGTCGATCAACAGTTTCCTGACCCCGGACGAGGTCGAGTTTATTCTGCAAGACTGCGAGGCCAATGTTTTGATCAGCGAGGCCTCGATGGCCGAAGGCACGGCCAAGCTTCGCGAACAAATTCCGCAACTCAACGTGATCGAGGCGGAGTCGCTTGGCCAAGCGGAGCCGACCCCGCCTGTCGATGCTGAGCCGCTTGGCCAAGCGCCGGAAGACTTGGCACTGATCATTTACACCTCCGGCACCACCGGCAAACCCAAGGGCGCGATGCTGAGCCACCATAACCTGATGAGCAACGTGGCTGCTGTGACGGAGGCGGTGGGCATCGAGCCAAACGATCGCATGGCCGTGCTGCTTCCGATGTTCCACAGTTTCACCATGACCGTGGGGCTGCTGTTGCCGATGACGCAGGGGCTGTCGATCATCGCCATCAAGTCACTGCACCCACCGAAAAACATCATCGCAGAAATCATGCAGCACGGTGCGACCATCATGCCTGCAATCCCGCAACTTTACCGGGTGCTGGTCAACGTCGACCTGCCAAAAGACCTGCCTTTGAGGGTTTGCCTTAGCGGCGCTGCGCCGCTGCCGGTCGAAGTACTGAACGCATTCAACGACCGTGTTGGCATCCCATTGCTTGAGGGGTACGGCCTGAGTGAAACGAGTCCTGTCGCCTGTACGAACCCGTTGATTGGCAAACGCAAAGCCGGCTCGGTGGGGTTGCCGTTACCGGGTGTGGAATTTCAAATCCGCAACGACAACGGCGAAGCGTTGCCGGTGGGTGAGCCGGGCGAAATCTGCATCCGTGGCCATAACATCATGATGGGTTACTGGAATAACCCGGAGGCCACCGAGGCCGCGATCAAGGATGGCTGGCTACTGACCGGGGATATTGGCCGCCTCGACGGGGACGGATACATTTACATCACCGACCGGAAGAAAGACATGCTTCTGGTCAATGGCATCAACGTCTACCCACGGGAAGTGGAGGAGGTAATCTACCAGTTTGACGGCATCAAGGAGGCCTCCGTGGTGGGAGTAAATGATCCAAGAAAAGGCGACGTGATTGTGGCCTGCGTCGTGCCCAGCGAAGGCGCCGGATTGGATGAAGAGGCGCTGATTGTCTACCTCAAAACCAAGCTGGCCGCCTACAAAATTCCCCGAAAAGTGCTAAAAATGGAGGCACTCCCCAAAACCGCCACCGGCAAAATCCTCAAAACCAAACTCCGAGAAATCGCCGCAGAGAAGGTAGCTCGTTAGGCTGAACTGTTCGCGGTCTGCGCTTGTTTTGGCGCTTGGTTTTTGGTGGGGTTGTGTTCCTTTTCCAGAGCTTCGAATTTTCTTGCGACGATTTTGACGCAGTAAAACCAGAGGGCGACGATGATGCAGGTGAACACTCCGAGCAGTTGCAGGCCAAGCAGGCTGGTCTCGAGATGACCGGCTTCATTGCGCTTGTTCAAAATCATCGGAACGAGTAACGCGATCAGCAGGGCGGCGACCTTGCCGGTGCGTTGGACGAATACCTCGACGAATGCCCGTGCCACATATTTTTCCTGACGCGAAAGCGGGTTGTACAGTGTCTCGCGTCCGGTTTGGTTGACGGAGTAGGCGAAGGTACTGTCGGCAATCTTCAGCAAACTACCTGCGATGAGGATCGGAGCGATTAAGAAAAAGAGAGAGCTGAGCGCGATGGAGAGGGGGAGGATGAGCAGGATCCAGTGGATGCGGTAGTTGGGGAATTTCGCGGCGATGATGCTGAAGCCAAGCTGAATGACGAGTGCAGCGATGTTTCCGATCGCATAGACCGTTCCGAAATGACTGCCGAGGTCGCCCTTGTCCACAAACCGCTCGGTCATCGCGGTGAACTGAAAGTCGAGCACCTCGGAAGTGACCTCATAAAAGCCGACGATCCCGCCGATGGCGATCAGGTATCGGGATTTGAAGACGAGCGAAGCGCCCTCGAGTGCGGCGATGAATTTCTTTTTTGGAACCTCATCCGGAGTGGGATCGGGTTCGTTGTGAGGGATGGTCTTGGCCATCCATCCGGCAAATGCCGCCAGCACACAAATGCCAACGCCGAGTCCGATGACCACGTGAAGCCATTGCTGGTTGGTCATCTCCGAGATCCAACCGCGAAAGTAGGTGCTGCCAATGGCGCCACCGGAGACGGCACCCAGCACGATGAACCCGTAAAGCCGCTTGGCATTCTTTAGATCGACCGTGTCGTGGAGGAAGGAGAAAAACGCCGCCAGCATCAGGCTGATGTAAAGGTCGCCAAACCAGTAGAATAGCCAAACGGTCAGTTCACTGGGATTGTTGATTTGAACGGCGAAGTAGACGGTCATGGCGATGACCAAGCCCATGCAGGTGTAGGTGAGCACCTGGCGCTTGGCCAAGCGCGTGACCAGCGTGAGGAATAGGACGATCAAAAATGCGATGACCAGATTCATGCCCTTGGCCAATAGTTCTGCACCACTGCCGAGCAATTCAATCGAACCCAACTGAAGAACAAGTTCAGGGGAGATCTTACCGAGGAGCAGATCGAGTTGATCGAAAAAACCTCGAAGTACCTCCGGCAGTTTGAAAGTTGATTCGCCGTCGTATTGGCCGATGAAGAGGCTTTTTTTCAGTGGCTTAAGTATCCAGAAAATCATCAACACGAGGTTGATGTAGAGGA
>JAPPPH010000472.1:7920-10351 GCA_028817635.1 Verrucomicrobiales bacterium
AAAATCGGGTGGTGACGGCGAGCCGCTTACAGGTTGACTTGGAATTCCAGTGAGTCGCCGCCTTCCACGCTTAGCTTGAATCGTTTGTCCTCCTCGGAGACGAGGTCGAGCTGGATCGTGGAGCCTTCCTCCAGCGGAGCTTTCTCAATCTGGTAGTTCGTCACGCCGAGCGAGAGGATGCCGTTGATCATCCGCAGGGTGGGGCGTGCGCCAAAGGTAAGGCTGCGACTCTCGCGGGCAATCAAGCCGTGGATGTTTTCGTCCACGTTCAGGTTCCAGTTGTAGGTTTCCTTCATGCCGCTGGCTTTTAGTCCGATGTGCAGCTTGGCCATATCGACGTATTCTGTGTCGGTGAATGGCCGAAACATGGCGATCTCGTCGAAGCGATTCAAAAAGCTGGGCCGGAACCGGTCGAGCAACGCCAGTTCAAACAGCTCGCGGACGTTTTCCTTGTCGCGGTTTTTCACGATGACGTCGTACCCGGCGTTGGTGGTCATCACCACATAGCACCCACGGGCGTACATCGGCTTTTGGTTGCGATCGTAAAAAATGCCTTCGTCGAGCAGGAAGTACAGCCGGTCGAGCACCTGCACGTTGGCCTTGTCGATTTCCTCAAACACATACACCGCGTGCGGGTTGATGGTAAGGTTGTCGGTCATCACGTCGAGAAACCGGTCCATACTGACGGAACTGCGGTAGGTGGTCATGTCCATCGTGATGAGCTTCAGACCGAGATTCTTGGCAAGCAGCTTGGAGAGATAGGTTTTGCCGGTTCCGGTTGGGCCGGCGAACATGATGCTGGCCACCGGTTTTTCGTCGGTTCGACCGCCCCCGTAGCCGATTCGGGCAAGCCGGACAACCCCATCGACCGCCTCGGTTTGTCCGATGAACCTTGACCGAATGTTGCCGGGCAACTCTTTCAGTACACTAAAGTCCTTGGCGATGATCCAATCCGGCACCTGAGCGGCCTTCATGGAGGCAGCCTTCAGGGTGGCCTTGTCCATGACGAACTGGCCATTGGCGGCGATGGCTTCCTCCATCATCGTGACCAGTTCCTTGAACACCGCAAGGGAGCGCTGTGGTTCCGGTTTGTTTGGTTGATAGTAGCCGATGATTTCCTTGATGTAATTGATGTGCGGCTCGGTCAACTTCAACTGGGGCAGATAGGCCTTGGCGTAGTTGAGCAGAATCCCGTTAATGTCCTCACCGCTGTATGCCGGCAAAAACACAGTGTCGCCGAATGAGTTGATCACATAGTTGCTGTCGGCTCGAATACGTGAGTAGTTGAAATAATCGATGAACGCGATACTGCGCATTTTGCCGCCCTGAATGTTCGGCGCGAACAGCGTCTCGACACCGGTGGAGGAACGATTGGATGCACCGAGCCCGATCATAGAGCTAAGGTTGGAAATGTACATGATGACGTCCTCGCCCAAGGCCGGCTTGCTGATGTTTTTTTGCCAATACTCCTGCACCTGACCCAACAGTGTGTGCCCCTCGACGATTTTTGGCAGGTCGATCTCGAGGTGCGCGAATTTGGCAAACTTGGGATCGCCACTCACGGCGAGGCTGGCGAGGAAGTATCGGTAAGCCGAAGAGGCGTCGCCTACGATAAGCACCGACTTGTTGCCGTGATCGGATGTGACCACGTCGCGGATGCGCTTGGTTAGGTCCGGCAGGATTTCCAGCCCCTGCATCACCTTGGCAGGTTCCTCCCACTCGGGGCTGACGTCATACTTCCCGGCCGGGTCGTGCAGGATAAAGCAGGACTTGGCCAAGGTCTTCAAACTGGGTGCAGCCACCGCTTGTCCTACAAATAAGACCGCCGATGCCGTCAGGGCGACCCACGGGCGAATGGGGTTCAGAAGAATCTGTTTCATTGAATCCGAAAATGCTCAGTCGGACGGGTGAACCGCCCGTTCCAGCCAAAGGCCGGCTGGGCAAACTGGCATGATTTATTGGCTTGTCAAAAGAAAACGAACACCACCCGGCGCTTGGGCAAGCGGCTGACCGGCGGGGCGCTTGGCTAGAATGGATTGGCTGCGAATGCCTCGCTCGGGGAGGTCGCACGTTCCCTCAGGGCGATGGACAACTCCTGATGATTCTCATCCATCCGCTTGGCCAAGCGGGCAAGCTGGCTGTCGACCCGTTGGCGTTCGAATTCGAGTGCTTTTTGGTGGCTTTCGATGGTTTCCTCGATGGGCTTACGGGTGGCACGTTCGCGGGTTAATTCGGCGGTCAGCATCTGGCTGTTTTGCCGTTCCTCGGCCAATTCATCCTGAATGACGCGGTGGCTGCTTTCGAGAATATCGGCGCGGTCACCTGTTTTTGCCAACGTGATTTCGGTTTTGGCCAGTTTGTTTTCAGCGGTTTCTGCCCGAAAGAGAAGGTTTTGAAAATACTCTTTGTCTGTATCGTTAAAGATATTCTT
>JAPPPH010000138.1 GCA_028817635.1 Verrucomicrobiales bacterium
AACCCGAGGAGGGTGAGCCGCGCGAAAACCCACAGCGCGGCGGCGGTCAGGGCCAACCAAGCGAACAGGATGAACCCCGGGAAGGCCAGGGACGCGGCCAAGCGGAAGAGCAGGAAGACAATCCCGGTCGACAGAATGGTCAGGGGCAACCCCGTGAAGGCGAACCGCAGGAGGGACAACCCAACGGACAACCTCGTCCCGGTCAGGGGCAGGGCCAGCCTAACGAACAACCCAACGAGCAGCAGGACCCCCAGACAGCACAAGGGCAGGGTGGGCAGCGACCGAATCCGAACGACCGGAACAATCGTCGCCGAGGCGGAGACGACAACGGAGGAGGCAATACCGGTGGCTCCGACCTATTCAGAAATCTGGAAAACTTCGATCTCGACGGCCCACTGACCGGCCTCGATTTCCGCGAGTGGGAAGATCGCCTGCGGGAGGTTGAAGAAGTGGTCGAGATTCCCGAGTTGCGGAATGAGCTTTCCGAGGTGCGCCAGCGAGCCCGCGATATCCGGAGGGAAAACAAGGAGAACGGCAAACCGCCCAAGTGGGATTTGGTCGACATGCAAATTCTCAAGCCGTTGACCGAGATCAACAAAAGACTTGAGGAGGAACTGACCCTACGTCAGCCCAAGCGGGAGTTGGTGCCGGTTGATCACGACCCGGTTCCCGAGGAATACTCCGAACTCGTCCGTCGCTACTACGAACGCCTCGGCGGCCGAAGAGAACAAGGCGAAGGGAAGGAAAATTAAACGCAGAGGATGCAGAGACGCTGAGGGCCGCCGAGGAGTAATGAGATGGCAACAGAGAATGAGAACACGCAAGTCATCATTGGTTGCGCCATTGAAGTTCACAAGAATCTTGGCCCGGGTTTGCTTGAATCGGTTTACGAGGAATCTCTCTGCTACGAATTGAAACAATCAAACATGACTTTTAAACGACAGCAGCAAGTCCCAATCAAGTACAAGTCGGCCAAATTGAGTGCGCCGCTTAGATTGGATTTGTCTGTGGAAAATCAAATCATCGTCGAAGTAAAGGCAAAGGAGGAAACAACGCCGATCGATAAGCAGCAGTTGTTAACGTATTTGCGTTTGTTGGACAAACAGGTGGGGCTCATCATCAATTTTAATGTGAAACGTTTGGTGGATGGAGTGACTAGGGTGGTCAATCAATTCAGGGAATCTCCCGAAGCGTTCAAGTTATGACTCTCAACTTTTCTCTGCGGCCCTCCGCGACTCAGCGTTCTCTGCGTTTTAAAAATGTCCTGGCTTGATTCCATAATCTTCCTCAGCCGTGACTGGCTTCCGGTGGCTGTTGTTGCGGCGGTGCTGGTGGTGCTCGTCTCGATTTGGAGTTATGGGCGGTCACGATTGCCGCTGCGGTTGAAGCTGACCGGTATTGGGCTGAAAACGCTTGGAATTTTGCTGCTTTGTTTTTGTCTACTGGAGCCGCAGTGGGTGGATAAAAAGGCCAAGCCGGGGGCGAATTTTATCGCGGTACTGGCTGACAATAGTCAGGGCATGGAGATTCGGGATGCCGGAAGTACCACCTCCCGTGCGGAGGACCTCACAGCCATCCTCAAGCCGAAGCCGGGCGATTGGCAGGAGGCACTTGACGAGAATTTTCAGGTACGCAAGTACTCATTTGACACACGCCTACGCACGACTGGTGATTTTGATTCGCTCGATTTCAAGGGGCGCGCCTCGGCGTTGATCGGATCCGTCCGAAACCTTGGCCAGCGATTCAATGGGCGGCCACTTGCTGGGATTCTTTTATTCAGCGACGGCAACGCCACAGACTTTGAGAGTCTCAACGAAGGCCTTGGTCAACTGCCACCGGTGTATCCGGTCGTCATGGGAAAAAATTCCCCAATCAAGGACATCGCCATCGCCTCCGAGTTGCAGGTTTCAACCTCGGCCTTTGAGGATGCGCCGGTGACGATCCATTGCCAACTGACTTCCACTGGATTTCCTGCGGAGAAAATTGTCGCCCGTCTGCTGGATGCGGAGGGCACCGTGCTGGATACACAACACCCTGCGCCTGGCCAAGCGATGAAGGTGAAGTTTGAGGTCAAGCCAGAGTCGCTGGGTGTTTCATTTTACACCGTTGAAATTGGCCAAGCGGGCCAAGCGGATGGTGAAGAGGTTGAAAAGGAGGCAACCCTGGCGAACAACCGTCGCATCGTTGCGGTTGAGCGTCGCAAGGATCCGTTTCGTGTCCTCTACGTCGCCGGCCGTCCGAATTGGGAGTACAAATTCCTCAAGCGGGCACTGGACGATGATCCGCAAGTGGACTTGGTTGGCTTGATTCGCATCGCCAAGCGCGAGCCCAAGTTTGTTTTCAAAGGACGCGATGGCGAGAGTGGCAACCCGCTCTTCCGAGGATTCCGTGGCGACGAAGAGGAGGCAGGTAGTTACGATAAACCGATCATGAAGCGACTCAACGTCCAGTCGGAGGATGAGTTAAAGGATGGTTTCCCGAAAGATGCCGGAGACCTTTTCGGCTATCACGCGATCATACTCGATGATCTCGAGTCCGAGTTTTTCATGCCGCACCAGCGGGAGTTGATTCGCCGCGCGGTCTCCGAGCGTGGTGCCGGATTCATGATGTTGGGCGGTCAGGAATCATTCACTCAGGGGAATTATGAAAACACCCCGATTGCTGAACTACTGCCGGTATACCTGCAACGCCGGGCCGACGTTTCGCCCGTCGACAATCTCGCGTTCGGCCTCGAGAGGGATGGCTGGCTCAGCCAGTGGGTGCGTCTGCGCAAAACCGAGGCGGATGAAAAGGATCGGCTGGAGGACATGCCCAAATTTCGCGTGCTCAATCAGGTGGACCGTATCAAACCGGGAGCCAGCGTGATGGCGTCGGTAATCGGCGACGGCAACAAACGTATGCCGGCGCTGGTGGTGCAACGCTACGGTCACGGCAAATCCGGCGCGCTGTTGATCGGCGACATGTGGCGTTGGCAGATGGCCGGCAAAAACAAAAACGAGGATTTGCCCCGCGCATGGCGGCAGATCATCCGATGGCTCGTGACGGATGTGCCCAGCCGAGTGCAGTTGACAACGGAGGCAGACTCGGGAGCGGCAGGACTGGGCCGTAAGTTGATCGTCAAGGCCAGTAACGAGGAGTTTAAACCGCTTGGGTTTGCCAACGTGGAGTTGAGTGTGATGCCCAATGGCGATGAGTCGCAGGCGGTCGATCTAACCGTCGATCCGGCCGGCACGGAGGCGGGGGCGTTTGAGTCACTTTACATCCCTCGAGAAGAGGGCGGGTACGTGGCTCGTGCTGTGGTTCGCGATGAAAACGGGAAAACCATAGGCGACGTTGAAGCCGGTTGGGCCAGCAACCCGGCAGCGGACGAGTTTAGTTCGCTGCAGCCGAATGTTGCGCGCATGAGAGATTTGGCCGAGCGAACCGGCGGCCGCGTACTTGATGTCAGCGAATTGACGGAGTGGGCCAGAGAGATGCCGTCCAAGCAGTCGCCGGTGATGGATTCGTTCCATACCCCATTATGGCATTTGCCCTGGATTTTCGCTGCTGCACTGCTGTTTTTGGTCACCGAATGGTGGCTCCGGAGGAGGCACTGGCTGCCATGAGGACGATCCTGTTTTACGTATTATTGCTCGGCCTGGCCAAGCCGGTCTTGGAGGCGGCTGACTTTAACACAACCCAGCAACGCCGTGTGTTGGTTGTGGCCGGCGCCGGCGGCGAGGAGGAGTACGGCAAACTGTTTGCCGAGTGGGCCGAGACCTTGGCCAAGGCGTTTGAGGGTAACGCGGCAGAACTTGTGCACATCACTAATGGCCCGGAGGAAACCGACGCCCGCAAAACCATAGAGACCAAGCTGAAACTCTGGGCCGAGGCCAAGCGGGATGAAATCTGGGTTCTGCTCGTCGGTCACGGCACGTTTGATGGCAAGGAGGCCAAGTTTAACCTCGTCGGCAATGATGTCTCGGACAAGGAATTTCAACACTGGCTCAAGCCTCACGAAGGGCCGCTCGTTTTTATCAACACCAGTTCCTGCAGCGCCCCGTTCATCACAGCGTTGTCCGGGCCGAACAGGGTTGTCGCCACAGCTACCAAGAGCGGCTACGAACAAAACTTTTGCAGGTTTGGGGGCTACATGGCGGCTGCGCTTGGCCAAGCGGAGGCCGATCTCGACAAGGACGGTGCCGTTTCGGTGCTAGAGGCTTTCCTTATCGCATCCCGTCAAGTTGGTGAATACTACCGCGAGAACGACCGCTTGGTTTCGGAAAATGCGTTGCTCGATGACAACGGCGACGGCCGCGGTACTCCTGCCGACTGGTTCCGCGGCGTGCGCATCGAGAGAAAGGCTAGGGGAAACAGCACAGCGGATGGCAAGTTGTCCCGGTTGGTCTTCCCAGTGGTGCCTCCTGGGGAGAAGGATATTCCGGGGCCGCTGCGTGAAAAACGGACGGGAGTCGAGGCGAAGATCGAGACCCTGCGGTCACTGAAAAAATCCCTCGATGCCGACGTGTACTATCGCGATCTTGAAAAACTCTTCCTCGAACTAGCTGCGATCAACGACGAAATCGAATCCGCCCAGACAACAGAGTCGACTGATCCGGGGGCGAAATAAATATTCTTCCCGCGCCTCCGCGCTTGGCCAAGTGTACAAAAAAAGCGAGGCACTTGGCCCCGCTTCAATTGTTTAATCCGACCGTTTGGTTTTTTAGTACCGGTAATGCTCCGGCTTGTAGGGGCCGTCGACCGGGACGCCGATGTAGTCGGCCTGTTCCTGTGACAGCTTGGTGAGCTTGGCCCCCAGCTTGTCCAGGTGCAACCGCGCCACTTCCTCGTCGAGTTGCTTGTCCAGCCGGTACACGCCCACTTTTCTGTCCGGATTTTTGCGGATGTCAATCTGGGCAATCGTCTGGTTGGTGAAGCTGTTGGACATGACGAAGCTTGGATGACCGGTAGCGCAACCGAGGTTGATGAGACGTCCTTCAGCAAGCAGATAGATCGAGTGACCATCTGGGAAAGTAAACCGGGTGACCGGTCCTCCCGGGATTGAGTCGTCTTTAATTACTTCACGGGTAACACCATCCATCGATTCTAGTTTGGCAACTTCAATTTCGTTGTCAAAATGGCCAATATTGCAGACGATAGCTTGATCCTTCATTCGGCTCATTTGGTCTGCGGTGATAATATCTTTATTACCGGTTGTTGTAACATAAATGTCGGCTTCCGGAAGTGCGTCTTCAACGGTTGTTACTTCGAAACCAGCCATGCAGGCTTGTAGGGCGCATATAGGGTCAATCTCAGATACGAGTACGCGGGCTTTCTCATTGGCGAGTGACTCTGCAGAACCTTTGCCAACATCTCCAAAGCCGCAAACCATTGCTACTTTGCCTGAAATGAGTACGTCCATAGCACGCTTGATTCCATCTACCAGTGAGTGGCGACATCCAAATACATTGTCGAATTTTGACTTAGTTACTGAATCATTAACGTTTATGGCTTGGAATAGAAGTTCACCGCGTTCTTCCATCTGCAATAAGCGGTGAACTCCGGTGGTGGTTTCCTCGGAGACACCTACCACCGATTCGGCGACTTTTGTCCAGTGGCCATCGCGTTCTGCTTGGACCTTCTTCAATAAATTCTTGATGACCTGTTCCTCTTCACTGCCGGACTCGCTGTTCACCCAGTCGCTGCCTTTTTCCAATTCTACTCCCTTGTGTATGAGCAGGGTGGCATCACCACCGTCATCGACAATCTGGTCCGGGCCGGAGCCGTCTGGCCAAGTTAGTGCCTTGAAAGTGCAGTCCCAATATTCCTCTAGGGTTTCACCTTTCCATGCAAATACTGGCACACCTGCGGCCGCGATGGCCGCTGCGGCGTGATCCTGTGTGGAGAAAATGTTACAGGAACACCAGCGGACATCTGCGCCTAGCGCAACAAGGGTCTCAATCAAAACAGCTGTCTGCACCGTCATATGTAAGGAGCCCATTACCTTAACCCCGGCCAAAGGTTGGTCGGAGCCGTACTTTTCGCGCGTGGCCATTAGGCCTGGCATTTCCTGTTCAGCAATAGCGATTTCTTTTCGGCCAAATTCAGCCAAATTAATGTCAGCTACCTGATAATCTTTAGTTTTTGTGGCGACTAATGTGTCTGTCATCTCTGTAAAAATTGCTTTTTGATTGAGCTAGTCAAATTAAACGGCCTTCTTTAGTGCGGTCACTTTGTCCGTTTTCTCCCATGTAATTGCATTAAGGTCATCTACTTTTCCAAAGTGACCATAGTTGGTTGTCTTTGAATATATTGGGCGCAGTAGCTTGAGCTGCCGAACGATGTTGGCTGGCTTAAAGCTGAATACCTTCTCCGCTGCCGCTGCAATTTTGGCGTCGTCTACGACGCCGGTACCAAAGGTGTCCACACAGACGGAGACCGGGTCGGGATAGCCGATGGCGTAGGCGAACTGGATTTCACAGCGCTTGGCCAAGCCGGCAGCCACGATGTTTTTGGCTACATAGCGGCCCATGTAGGCGGCACTGCGGTCGACCTTGCTTGGGTCCTTTCCGCTGAAAGCCCCACCGCCGTGGCGGCCCATTCCGCCGTAGGTGTCGACGATGATCTTTCGCCCGGTCAAGCCGCTGTCGCCCTGCGGCCCACCGACAACAAAGCGTCCGGTTGGGTTGATCAGGATCTGTGTGTCGCGAGCCAGCATTTTCTTGGGCAGCACCTTTTGGATGACCTGCTTGTTGATGAAGTCGCGGATAGTCTTGTTGCTGGCATCGGCGGCATGTTGGGTGGAGATGACTACGCTGGTAATCTTTACCGGCTTGTCGTCGACGTACTGTACGGAGACCTGACTCTTGGCGTCGGGGCGGAGCCACTTGGCCTTGCCAGCCTTCCGGAGCTTGGTCAGGTGTCGGCCAAGCTGGTGCGCGTACATGATCGGCGCTGGCATCAACTCAGGTGTCTCGTCGCAGGCGAACCCGAACATCAGACCCTGATCGCCGGCGCCCTGTTCCGCAGTAGCCTTGCCGGCGGCCGCCTTGGCGTCCACGCCCTGGGAGATGTCCGGGCTTTGGGCGGTGAGGTAGTTGTTGATGAACACCTCGTCCGCATGAAAAACATCGTCGCTGTTGACATAGCCAATCTCGCGGATGGCATCGCGCACGACCTGCTCGACGTCGAACTTGGCCTTGGTCGTGATCTCGCCGCCGACACAGACTACGTTGCTCTTGACGAAGGTCTCGCAGGCGACGCGGCTGCGCCGATCCTGCGCGAGGCAGGCGTCGAGCACGGCATCGGAGATGGTGTCGGAAACTTTATCGGGATGGCCTTCGCCAACCGATTCGGATGAAAAAATGTAGTTCTTGCCCATGTTAAAAGTGGCTAACTGATTCGCAGACAGTTTGATATCAACAAATCAAGATATGATGATATGTTCGATTTTCCGAGGTTTCAAGGCGATTTTATGACGTTTTTTAGGTTCCGCTTGGCCAAGCGCGATTTGATTTTTTCGGCCCGCTCGGGCATCTTCCCTTCCTCCCGCCAATTCGGCCGGGTTTCCATTGACGATGACATTGCAAAACGACAGCGGCGACGAGCCGAAGCTGGCGAAAAACGAGACCATCAAGGAGGCCAGCAACCTTCTGCGCGGCACCATTGCCGAGGGGCTGCTTGATGAGTCGACCGGTGCGCTGGCGTCGGACGACACGCAACTCACCAAGTTTCATGGCATTTACCAGCAGGACGACCGCGACATCCGCCGAGAACGCCGCAAGGCCAAGCTCGAGCCGGCGTATTCCTTCATGACCCGTGTCCGTTTGCCCGGCGGGGTCTGCACCCCGCAGCAGTGGCTGGACATGGATGCGTTTTGCACCGACTACGCCAACGGCACGCTCAAGCTGACCACGCGACAGGCGTTTCAGTTGCACGGCATCATCAAGAAAAATCTCAAGCTCACCATCCGCAAGATCAACGATTCGCTGATGGATACCGTCGCGGCTTGTGGCGACGTCAACCGCAACGTCATGTGCAACCCGAACCCGAACCAGTCCCGGCTGCATGCCGAGGCGCTGGAGGTGGCGCGGGCAATCAGCGCCCATCTCACCCCGGCCACACGGGCGTATCACGAGATTTGGCTCGAGGACGAAAACGGCGAGAAACAAAAAATCACCCCCGACCCCGAGCCGGAGGAGGAACCGATCTATGGCAAAACCTACCTGCCACGAAAATTCAAGACTGCCGTGGCTGTGCCGCCGAGCAACGACGTCGACCTGTTCGCGAACGACCTCGGCTTCGTTGCGGTGATTGAGGACGACGAGATCGTCGGCTACACCGTCACCGTTGGCGGCGGCATGGGCATGAACCACGGACAGGCCGCAACCTTCCCGCGTCTGGCCGACGTGCTCGGTTTTTGCACGCCGGAACAGGTGACCGACGTGGCTGAGAAAATCGTCACCACACAGCGGGATTACGGCGATCGTACCGATCGCAAACACGCCCGGCTCAAGTACACCATTGAGGATCGCGGGCTGGACTGGTTTCGAGGCGAGGTTGAGAGCCGGCTCGGCTACGCGCTTGGCCAAGCGCGGCCGTTCGAATTCGACCACAACGGCGATCGCTACGGCTGGGTGGACGACGAGAACGGCAACAGCCACCTGACGTTATTCATCCAGAACGGCTGCGTGGTCGACACGGACGACTTTCCCATGCGCACCGGCCTGCGCGAGATCGCGAAAGTGCACGACGGCGACTTCCGCCTGACCGCCAATCAAAACCTGATCATCGCAAACGTCTCCCCGGGCAGGCGCGCCGGGATCGAGGCGTTGCTTGCCGAGTACAAGCTGGCCAACTGCTACGACCAATCCGGATTGCGGCTCAATTCACTGGCCTGCGTGGCCCTGCCGACCTGTGGACTGGCCCTGGCTGAGGCCCAGCGTTATCTGCCGGATTTGATTGGGGAACTGGAGGCTGTGCTAAAGGAGGTCGGACTCGAGCAGGAACCGATTACCATCCGCATGACCGGCTGCCCGAACGGCTGCGCCCGGCCGTACATCGCGGAGATCGCCTTTGTCGGCCGAGCGCCGGGCAAGTACAACATCTACCTCGGCGGAGGGTTCATCGGTGACCGGCTTAACAAGCTGTACAAGGTCTCGGCTAGGCAGGAGGAAATCCCCGGCATCTTGCGCCCTATCCTCGAGCGCTACGCGAACGAACGCAATGAGGGCGAACGGTTCGGCGATTTCGTCATCCGCGCCGGCTACGTCGCCGAGACCCGCGCCGGCCGCGAATTCCACGACGATTTTAAGGAAGACTAACCCGCGCTTGGCCAAGCGCGGCGTCTTCCGAAAAAGACTTGAGGCGAGTGGGGGCGATGCGTAGGATGCGCCTCCCTTTTTCGGGGGATGGCTGGATAGCTCAGTTGGTAGAGCAACGGATTGAAAATCCGTGTGTCCCCGGTTCGATTCCGGGTCCAGCCACCACTTTCACCCCATCCGCACACACACCATGGTGGATACGCCCCAATCACTCTCCATGCCCGGTTTGGAGGACGGGCGCAAGGCGGACGAGCCCTGCACGATTGTCATCTTCGGCGCGAGCGGCGACCTGACCGCGCGCAAACTCATCCCTGCGCTGTACCACCTCTACACCGAGGGACAGATGCCGGCCTCGTTCCGAGTGGTCGGCTTTGCGCGGCGCGAAAAAACAGATGAGAGCTGGCGGGAGGAGATGCGTGTTGGCATCGAAAAATACTCACGCACGAGAAGCGTTGATGCCGCCCAGTGGCAGGACTTCGCCAACAATCTCTGTTATCACCGTGGCGACCTGACCGATGCCGATGCATACGGTGGTCTGGCCGGGCGACTGGCCGGTTTTGATGATGCGGCCCTGACCGGTAACCTTGTTTTTTATCTCGCGATCTCACCCAGCCTGTTCGGCGAGGTGGTGGATCAACTGCACGCCGCCGGGTTACTGAAACGATTTGAGGAGGGCGACTCGAATTGGCAGCGGGTGGTGGTTGAGAAGCCATTTGGGCACGACCTGCGCTCGGCGCAGTTGCTCAACAATCACCTGATCCGGCACGCGCGCGAGCGGCAGATTTTTCGGATCGACCATTACCTCGGCAAGGAGACGGTGCAGAACATCATGATGTTCCGCTTCTCCAACGCCATTTTCGAGCAGTTGTGGAATCGCGAGGCGATCGAGCATGTGCAGATCACCGTTAGCGAAGACATCGGGGTGGGGAGTCGTGGGGGATATTTTGTATAGGCCGGCACGCTGCGGGACATGATGCAAAATCATTTGCTGCAGATTCTCTCGCTCGTCGCGATGGAGCCGCCGCCCTCG